>CALCSA010000069.1 GCA_937894185.1 uncultured Clostridia bacterium
GCTTTTAGCAGGGAATCGCTGGCGTTGAACACAAAGGTCACCGAGCCCCGCTTGGGATCCTTGACGGTACAGCGCCACAGGCTCTCGTCTTGGAGAGAGGAGCAGGCCATAATGGTGCCGGAAGGAAGTTTTTCTCCCGGGGTAAAGGGAACCAGCTGCTCCACATCCCGGCAGTGAAAGGTAAGAAGCCGCTTGCGGGAGGAACGGGCAATGATCTTGTCCAGATCGAACTCGCCGTTGGTCAGAGCGTATTCAAACTCCACCTGCTGGGCCCGGGCCAGACGCCAAGCCAGAAAGCCTATGCCCAGTCCCGCCAGAACCACCAAAAAGCCCAGCCCTCCCGCCATGGGAGAAAGTAAAAACGCCATGACAAGGGCTATTCCTCCGCCTAAAACAAGCAGCAGCTGCCGCAGCCGCAATCCGGGCGTCATCCCACGCTGAACCATGTACTCCACAAAAATGTCTGCCATTTTACATGCCCCCTCTTTTCTACCCATTAGTGTACCAAAGAATGCGAAGTTTTTCCATAGACAGGGGACAAATTTACAGATTGTTTGCTTCCGGCGGAGCATTCTGGGCGGCCGGGAAAAATATACCCATTCCTTTGCTATTTACGACAGTATTTGATATAATTGGATATGTTTGTAAGCGAGGGATGGTTTATGTTGTTTAAAAGGAGCAGCACGGCGGAAGCCGAGCATCTTGTATCCGGGATTCTCGATGTGCTGGATTGCCTGGTCATAGTGGTCAGGGGAGAGGATTGCAATATTTTATACCTCAACACTGCCGCTCAGGATTTCCTCATCCGGGAACAACAGGGGTTTGCAAGCTGCCGGAATGTATGTGCTGCGTTATTTTTCGACCTGTGTAAAAAATGTGCCAACCGCAATGGAGACAGCGCAGATGCAAGCGAGCAGTTTGAAATCTGTGACGATTTCGGCCGCCCTTATGCAGTGACTTCCCGGGGAATCAGCTGGCTGGACGGCAAACCGGCCACCTTGCTACTGCTGGAGGATATTCAGGAAAGGCGCAACATAGAAAAGCGGCTGTACAACCTGGCGTATCTGGACCAGCTTACGATGATGCCCAACCGAATCAAGCTCCGGGAAGATTATGATGCGATTAAAAAGCGAGGTAACCTCCTTGGTGCCATCGCTATGTTTGATATGGACAACTTTAAAGCCGTAAACGATACCTACGGCCACAATACCGGAGATGTGATGATCCGCCGCCTGACCGATCACCTCAATCAGCTCCCTGCCTTTTCGGGACATCTGTATCGGCTGGGCGGCGATGAATTTGTTCTGCTGTACGCAGAGGAGGAAGGCCGCCTGAACACCGAGGAGGATTTTTGCCTCTACTACGGCAGAATTTTGCGGGGAGCCTTTCACTCCTACACCATGCCCCACATTAAACTTTCCTGTACGATCAGCATGGGGGTTGCGTTTTTTCCACACCACGGTGTGATTCTTTCCGAGCTGCTGCGCAAGGCGGACATCGCTTTGTATAAGGCCAAGAACGCTGGACGCAACCAGTTGGTTTTTTTTGAGGATCGATATGATACCGCCCAAAAGTTCGAGGACTACTACGTCAGCATCCGGCCCCTGCTCACCGCAGGAAGCAAGACCTTTGCCTACGAGCTGACGGAAAGCAGCCGCAAAGACGGCAAAGATTTGAGCTTGGGAGATTACGACAGAGCCGTGGACGCTCTGGGTCTGCGGGATTTGGAAAACAACTTCAAGTATATCATCACCCACTCCAACAAGCTGGACTGCAAGCCGGTTCTCAACAATCTGCCCCGGGATAAATTTGTGATCCAGATGGATTTTGGTCAAAGCATCACCCCGGAGGAGCTGGAGACTTGCAAGCGGCTCAACGGTTACGGCTATTCCCTGATGATCGACGGCCTGCGGGATGATAAGTGGATCGATGAACTGTTAAAGATAGCGGATTATTTTAAGTTTGCCCCCGGCCTTTCGGAAGAAGCCCGGTCCCAGATTATCTGCAAGGCTCCCGGCAAAACCTTTATTGCCACAGGGATAAACACCCAAGAAGCTTGGGAAAATGCCCGCAAAGCAGGGTTTACCTTGTTTCAGGGCAGCTACTTCAGCCAGCCTTCGGTGATCCGCAAGGAAAAAGATGTCTCCCCTCTCAAGGCCAACTACCTGCGGCTGATCCGGCTGACCAGCACCGACGATTACGTGGATTTTGCAAAGATTACACAGGTGATCTCGTCGGATGTGGCGCTTTCCTACAAGCTGCTTAAACTTCTTAACTCCGCCGCCGTGGGGCTCCGCAATCGAATGAGCTCTATCCCCATGGCGGTTTCCTATTTGGGGGAGGAAAGCCTGAAGAAGTGGATTGCCTTGCTGGCTCTGCGGGGAGTGGCGGAGGGCAAGCCCTTGGAGCTGATCCGCATGTCCCTGATCCGGGCGCAGTTTGGGGAACTTTTGATTCCCCAGATGAACCCGCCCCGCGAGAACAAGTATGTTTTTTTAACCGGCATGTTTTCTCTGCTTCACATCGCCTTGGATATGACGATGGAACAGCTGATGGAGGAAATCCCCATGGCCGAAGCCATCCGCCTGTCTCTCACCACCAAGGAGGGCATCTACTCCGACCTGATCGAATTCTTCAGTCACTACGAGTACGCCAATTGGGATGAAGTCACCAAGTTCTCGGAGGAAAACGGCCTGAACAGCGATGTCATCTACAGCGCTTACATATCCGCCCACAACTGGTACAACGATTTAGCCGGGATTTAATCCTACCGCCCCCAACCAGAGGGGCGGATTTTCTTTTTATAGCACCATATAGAAGGGGAAATTGGCACTCTTATGAATGGAGTGCCAATCTTTACGATTTAGTCATAAAATTTGCAAATATCTGTCATAAACGCAGGCTATAATAAACTTAAACCAAGAGACAGTTACAAGGGCGCCCTCTGGTTCATCCAGTCAATCCATTTCAAAACCCTAAGCGTTCAAGTTAACCAATTATATCAGTGATCATCCATTGTAAAGAGATAGGAGGAATTGTGATGTTTGAACTGATACCCTTCCGCACCGGTAACCAAGGCATCTGGAGCTATCTGGACGATCTGGAGCGCAGCGTTTTTCAGGGCGCTACTCCCGCCACCGGAATGCTCCGCACCGACATCGTCGACCAGGGGGACCACTACCTGCTTTCCGCTGAGCTGCCCGGCTTGAGCAAAGAGGATATTCAAGTGGACTTGGCCGACGGTATGCTGACCATCCGGGCCAACCGCACCGAAGAAAAAGAGGAAACCAAGGGCAACTACCTGCGCCGGGAACGCAAAGTGGGCTCCTACGCCAGAAGCTTTGATGTTTCCGCGGTAAAAACCGAGGACATCACCGCCCAGTATCAGGATGGGGTTTTGTCCCTCAAGCTGCCTAAGATAGAGGCACAGCCCATTCCACCCACCCGCCAGATCGAAATTCAATAAGACGGCACCCCTGCAAAAAACCCACCCGAAAGGGTGGGTTTTTTGCGTCTTGACCTCTGTGCGGACCGGAGGGGAGAGCCTTGCCAACATCGGAAGTCCTTGGTTTTTTCGGTGCCGGTTGCGCGGCGGGGGAGTTTGGGGTATACTGAAAATAAAGTGGAAGATACTGTAAGGTGACGCAATAGCCGGTTCACTTAAAATTAGGGTTGCCCATAGGCGAAGGCTGCGCTGACATGCAGAAGTACCGGCTCGATTCTTAGGTTTGCCTCTTTGCGGTATGACGCACCTTGTACATCCAATTTTATTTTCATATAAACCAAGTATACCATTAGCGGAGTTGATCGATATGGAAATCCTTGCCCCCAGCCAATATTCCGAATACGAGACCTTTGTCGCCTCACATCCGGCGGGGGGGATTACTCAGTCCACCCTCTGGCACGCCGTCAAGTCCAACTGGAACCATGAGGTGGTGGTCAGCCGGGGCGCCGGCGGCCAAATTGTGGGAGGGGTCAGCGTGCTGATTCGCCGTTTTCCCATCATCGGCACCAGCCTGCTTTACTCCCCCAGAGGCCCGGTCTGCGATTACCACGATCAGGCTGTTTTGGCCGACCTCAAGAAGGGGATCGACCTTTTGGCCAAAAAGCACCGGGCTCATACTTGGAAGATGGACCCGGACCTTTCTATCCAAGATACCGCCTTTTCCGATCTTGCCGGACAGATGGGCTTTACCCGCTTTCTGGGGGGCGACGGCTTTGAAACCGTGCAGGCCCGCTTTAACTACCGGCTCTATTTTCAGGGGAGGGGAGAAGAGGAGATTCTGGCAGGCTTTACCCAGATGACCCGCCGCAACATCCGCAAGGCTCAAAAAGCGGGGGTGAAAATTTGGGTTGCGGGGAAGGATGGGCTGGACG
>CALCSA010000070.1 GCA_937894185.1 uncultured Clostridia bacterium
GTGCGCTACACCGGGTCGGGGTATACCGGCAGCCTGCTTGCCATGAACAAGCTGGTTTCCAAGGAACTGATGCGCCAAAACGGCCTGCCCACTCCCGATTGGGTCACCGTCCGGCCGGGGGAAACCATGGAGCCGCCCTTTTTGCCCTGTGTTATCAAGCCTGCCAGCAACGGCTCCAGCATTGGGGTTTCCATTGTCACGTCGGCGGAAACCTTTGGTGAGGCCCTTGCCTACGCCCGGGCCTACGAGGATGAGCTGCTTATTGAAAAGCAGGTGGTGGGCCGGGAGTTTTCCGTGGGAATTCTGGATGGGCAGGCCCTTCCCGCCATTGAGATCATTCCCCGGGAAGGCTTTTATGACTACAAAAATAAGTACCAACAGGGGATGACCCACGAGGTTTGCCCCGCCGATATCCCGGAGGAGCTTTCCCGCCGCCTGCAGGAAACGGCTCTGGCTGTTCACAAGGTGCTGCGTTTGGGGGCCTATTCCCGGGTGGATTTGATGGTGGAGGGAGAGGACGTCTACTGTCTGGAGGCCAACACCCTGCCCGGCATGACTCCCACCTCTCTGCTGCCCCAGGAAGCGGCGGCCATCGGCGTTTCCTACCGGGATCTTTGCGAGCGGATTATCCGGCTGGCTACGGAGCATCCCGCAGGCTGACAGCAGACAAAAAGCTAGATGTTTCACCCAAATTTTATTGAAATTTTTCTGTTCTATTCCGGATTTGGGACTTGCATCAAAGATCGAATTATGCTATTATAACAGTTGCGACTTTGTTTTTCCGTGAAAGAGGTGAAGATACACGATGAAAGAGGGCATCCATCCCAAGTATGAGGAGACCACCATCCGTTGCGCATGTGGCAATGAGATTGATACAGCCTCTACCAGGAAGGACATCCGTGTGGAAATCTGCTCCAAGTGCCATCCTTTTTTTACCGGCACTCAGAAGTTGGTGGACAGCGGCGGCCGGGTAGACCGGTTCAAGAAGCGCTTTGGTATGGACAAATAAGAAGATTTGACCAAAAGCGAAGGTGGCGTTCAATGAGCGCCGCCTTTGTTGGCATGATATGTCAATTTACCACAGTCTCTGCCGGGGCTGTAGGTTCTGCCTTTTAAAACAAAACGAAAGCTTAAATTTTGTGCAGTTTGTTGAGGGGGATAGGAGATGGCAATCCGACGTTACGAGTACCGCGTGGTCACCACAGATACCAAAGGCTGGAACGGTGGCCTTGTGGACATACAGTCCACTCAAGAAATGCTCGATCAGATGGGAGAGCAGGGCTGGGAACTGGTGAACGTCGTTTCTACCCACATGGGACAAGGAACGACCCGCTGCATCGTCCACTATTTTAAGCGCGAAATCTAAACCACAAACAAGGAGGAGAAACGTTTGGAAGGCTACACCACCATTGCGGAGCAGGTTACCGCCGAGCATGTGGAAAAGCGCTCCCGCTTTCTTTCCCTTGCCGCTCCGGTCAGCGACGAGCAGGCTGCCCTTGCTTTGTTGGGGGAGCTGAAAACCAAGTATTGGAACGCCACCCACAACTGCTATGCCTACATACTGCGGGCCGGAGGCGTTCAGCGCTACAGCGATGACGGAGAACCTCAAGGCACGGCGGGAATGCCGATTTTGGAGGTACTGCGCCGTCAGGAGCTCAGCGATGTTTTGGTGGTGGTGACCCGCTACTTCGGCGGAACCCTGTTGGGCGCCGGGGGCCTGGTGCGGGCCTACACCTTGGGGGCTACTCTGGCTTTGGAGCAAGCTAACATCCTAAGGATGCGCCACTGCACCATCTTTACCCTCACTCTGGACTACTCCCTTTACGGCAAACTGCAAAATCTGCTGCCGGATTTTGGGGTGGTCACCTTGAGCGATGACTTTGGCGCCCAGATCACCCTGACTCTGCGAATGGAAACGGACAAGCTCCCCGCATTTTCCAAACAGCTTTCCGAATTGAGTGCCGGCAGTCTGATTCCCCACCCCATTGGGGAGGAATTTGCTCCTGTTTAAGGGGCTTTTGCCCGGGTAAAAAGTTTTTATCGGCAAAAGCAGGAATTTCAGGCTGATCGTCACTATAATATGATAGGTAGTTTTCGTCATGGGACGATAGGGCCGATGACGACTTTGCTGCTGCATTCTATGGGAGGTGACGCCATGACCATACGGGAACAGACACAGCAGCTGGAGCGGGAAAGACTGAGTCCTTGGGCCATGCAGGTCACCGAGACCCGGGGACGGGAAAAACCCACTCAGCCCTGTCCCATTCGCACCGAGTACCAAAGGGACCGGGACCGGATCATCCACAGCAAGAGCTTTCGGCGGCTGATGAATAAGACCCAAGTGTTCCTTTCTCCCGAGGGGGACCACTACCGCACCCGCCTGACCCACACTCTGGAGGTTTGCCAGATTGCCCGGACCATTGCCAGAGCCTTGAACCTCAACGAGGATTTGACCGAGGCCATCGCTTTGGGCCACGACCTTGGCCACACCCCCTTTGGACACGCCGGGGAAGATGTTCTGGCCCAGGTCTGCCCCCATGGCTACATCCACGCTGTCCAGAGCGTTCGGGTGGTGGAGGTGCTGGAAAACGCAGGCAACGGCCTAAACCTCACTTGGGAGGTGCGGGACGGCATCCTCTGCCATTCCAGCGGCCCCGAGGCCGCCACCCGGGAGGGCCGGGTGGTCCGGTACGCCGATAAAATCGCCTACATGAACCACGATATTGACGACGCCATCCGGGCGGGGGTCCTCACCCCCGGGGATATTCCCCAAAGGTTCCGGCAGGAGCTGGGGGAGACCAAATCGGAGCGAATCACCGCCTTTGTCACCGCGGTGGTGGAGCATTCGGGGCGGGAAATCACCATGGACCCAAAGCATCAGGCTCTTTACGAGGAGCTGCGCGGGTTTATGTTCCAGCAGGTGTACACCAATCCCACCGCCAAAAAAGAGGAGGGCAAGGCCAAAGAGGTAGTGCGTCAGCTCTACCATTACTTTGCCGGGCACCCCCACATGTTGCCGGAAGAATACCGCAGTATCATGGAGAAAACCGACGTTCACCGGGCGGTGTGCGACTACATTTCCGGGATGAGCGACCGGTTCTGCATCTCCATTTTTGAAGAAATTTTCGTCCCCAAATCCTGGGGACTGTAGCAAGGGAGATTCACAGCGCAGATTCCCGGAAAAGGAGGTGGGACTGTGATTCCCGAAAGCTTTATCGAGCGCCTGAAAGACACCAGCGACATTGAAGAAACCATATCCTCTTACGTCCCACTCAAACGGTTGGGACGGCTGCTCAAGGGGCTCTGCCCCTTCCACTCGGAAAAAACCCCGTCCTTCACCGTCTACACCGACGGGCCGCAGCACTTCTACTGCTTCGGCTGCCATAAGGGCGGGGACGTCATCACCTTTATCCGGGAAATTGAAAATCTGGAATACGTGGAGGCGGTCCGGCTGCTGGCTCAGCGGGCGGGGCTTCCCATGCCGGAGGACGCCGCAGACGACGGAACCTCCCGGCTCAAGGCCCGGATTCTGGAGCTCAACCGCGCCGCCGCCCGATTCTTTCACCAATGCCTGATTGACGAAAGGGGCAAGGACGCCCGGGTGTATCTGGCGGGGCGGGGCTTAAGCCGCAGGACAGTGCGGAATTTTGGGCTGGGGTTTGCTCCCGACAGCTGGGACGCTCTCACGGGGCATCTGGCCTCCAAAGGCTTTACTCAGGAGGAAATGCTGGCGGCTGCCGTGGCCTCTCAGGGGCGGCGGGGCCTTTATGACCAGTTCCGAGGCCGGGTGATATTTCCCATTCTGGACCTGCGGGGCAATGTAGTGGGCTTTGGGGGCCGGGCTATGAGCGACCGGGGCCCAAAATATCTCAACACGGGGGACACCCCGGTGTTTAAAAAAAGCCGTCACCTGTACGCCCTGAATTTTGCCAAGGTAGACGGCCCCGACACACTGCTGCTGGCCGAAGGGTACATGGATGTCATAGCTCTTCATCAGGCGGGGTTTACCAATGCGGTGGCCACTCTGGGAACGGCCCTGACCGCCGATCAGGCAAGGCTGATCAGCCAGTACGCCAAAAGCGTGGCCATCGCCTACGACAGCGACGGTGCGGGGCAAAATGCCGCCCGGCGTGCCATCAACCTCTTTTCCCAGCTGGAGGTTCAGGTCAGTGTGTTGGATATTCAGGGAGCCAAGGACCCTGACGATTACATTAAAACCTTTGGCGCTCACCGCTTTCAGAATCTCATCGATTCCGGCAAAAGCGCCTTAAGCTTTGAAATTGATAAGTTGAAAGCCGCCCGGGACATGGATACTCCCGAAGGCAAGACTGCATTTTTAAACGATTTTTGCCGCCTGATGGCAACCATTTCCAGCGATATTCAGCGGGATGTCTACCTTTCGGAGGTTGCCCGGGAGTTGGAAGTGGACAAGGAGCGGCTGAAAACCACCACCGAAGCCATCCGCAAAAAGCGGGCGGGAACTGCCAAGCGGCGGCAGGCACATAATTTGAAGCCTTTTGTGCAGGATAATCCCGCAGGCAAATCGCCGGTAGTCAAGCCGGAAGAGCTGGGTTCGGCGGTGGCGGAGCGGAGCCTGATTGCCATGTTGATGCAAAATCCCGATTATTACGACGATATTCAGTCAAAACTGACCGACGAGGACTTTATTTCTCCCGATCACGCCGCCATCTTTCGGGCCATCTGCGCTCAACTGGAGCATCGCCGCATTCCCGATCTCATTTACCTTTCGGCCTACCTTTCCACCGCCCAGATGGGAATCCTCTCTCAGATATTGGCCACCGGCAAGGAAGTCGCCTACAAACGGGAGCAGCTGGACGAGTTTATGCAGGCTATCAAGCAAAAGCCCACCTCTCGGGAGGAAATGGCGCAGCTCTCGCCGGAGGAAGCCTATCAAAGAGCTTTGGAAAGCCGAAAAAGGCGCCCATCCTCATAACCAAGCAACATCTGTCTGTCGGATATGCTTCTTTATCACCGAGGGGTTAAGCCCCCCTCCCAACCATACCATATAATGAATGCAAGCCGCCCGGGACGACCCACGGTACATACTTCCCGGCGGGCCAAGAAGAAATAGGGGGAACTGTATTGGCAACTCACGAAAAACGCAAGCGCCTGATCGAAGAACTGGTGGAGCAGGGCAAGCAGAAGGGCAAGGTTACCACCAAAGAGATCACCGATCTGTTGGAGGAGCTGGAGCTGGAAGTAGAGCAGGTAGAAAAGCTTTACGATCTATTGGAAAATAACGGAGTCGACATCATCGATAATCTGGCCCAAGAAGACGTTACCCCTACCCCTGCCAGCGAGGATTTGGAAGTGTCTCTTTCTGCCGAGGGCATCAACATTGACGACCCGGTTAAGGTGTATCTCAAAGAAATCGGCCGGGTACCTCTGCTCACTCCCGAGGAGGAAGTAGAGCTTGCCACTCGGATGGATCAGGGTGACCTCTTTGCCCGCCAGCGCCTTTCGGAGGCCAACCTGCGGCTGGTGGTCAGCATTGCCAAGCGGTATGTGGGC
>CALCSA010000071.1 GCA_937894185.1 uncultured Clostridia bacterium
GAGTTCAGACGTGTGCTCTTCCGATCTCAGTTTGCCATGTTGGCGGCCACCATGGCAAACTGACTGAACCGGTCCATTCGGCGGGCTTCTTTTTTATTAAGACCCATGGCCACCGGGTCCCAGTCGGGAATTTCCCCTGCGTATTTTACGGCAAAATCCTGTGTATCAAAGCCCCGGATGGCTCCAAAGCCGTGGCGGCCTTCCAGCACCTGCTTCCAAAGAGGCTCCACCCCCATGCCGCAGGAGGTGACCGCGCCCATTCCTGTAATCACCACTCGTCTCAAAGCTGCTGCTCCTTTAATCATAATGTGCTTGCTACATGGTCATGCCGCCGTCCACCACCAGCACCTGACCGGTGATGTAGCCGTTCTTAACCAGAAACACCACGGCGTCGGCTACTTCTTCCGGGGTGCCTGCCCGGCCCAGCGCCGTGGTGGAAAGGATGGCTTCCTTTGCTTTTTCCGGCATGGTGTCGGTCATGGCGGTTTGGATATAGCCGGGAGCCACCGCGTTGCAGGTAATCCCCCGGGAACCCAGCTCTCGGGCCACCGATTTGGTCAGGCCGATCAGCCCCGCCTTGGAGGCCGCGTAGTTGGACTGTCCCCGGTTCCCCGTGATGCCCACCACCGAGGAGATGTTGACGATGGCGCCGCTGCGCTGCTTCATCATCAAAGGGGTGACATGGCGGATAGCGCTGAAGGCCCCCTTGAGGTTGACGTCCATTACTGTGTCGTACTGTTCCTCACGCATCCGGGCGATAGGTCCGTCCCGGGTGACTCCGGCGCAGTTGACCAGCACATCGATGCCGCCAAACAGGTTGGCCACCTCCTCGACCATGGAGGAGCAGCCCAGAAAATCCGATACATCGGCTACAAAGCATTGGGCCTGCACCCCCAACTCCCGGCAGCAGACTGCTACGGCGTTGCCTCCCCGCTCCACCGAGGAGCGGCTGTGGCATCCCACGGCGATGTTGTAGCCCTGCCGGGCCAGAGCCTGAGCGATAGCCGCTCCAATACCGGAGGAACCTCCGGTAATCAGCGCTGTTTTACCCAAGGATGATCCCCCTTCCCTCCAACTGTCCGGCCAAATTGCCGCAAAGTTCCTCGGCCTGACTCACCACATTTTTAATAATCTCGGCGGCGGGAAGAATCTCCCGGACCAGCCCGGCGATCTGCCCTGCCATAAAGCTGCCCCGCTCCGGGTCCCCGTCAATGACTGCGCTGCGCAGGGAGCCTAGAAGGGCCTGCTCCATTTCCTCGGCGGAGCGCTGTTCTTTTTCCATCTGAATCATCCGGCGGATAAACCGGCTTTTCAGGCTGCGGGCCGGATGCCCCAGCCCCCGCCCGGTGACCACCGTTGCTGTATCCCCCGCCTCCAGAATCATGTTCTTATAATTCTCGTGGGCGGTGCACTCCCGGGAGCAGATAAAGGCAGTGCCCATCTGAACCGCGTCGGCACCCAGCAAGAGAGCTGCCGCCATTCCCCTGCCATCGGCGATTCCCCCCGCCGCAATGAGGGGAATCTCGATGGCATCGGCCACTTGGGGAATGAGGCAAAAGGTGGTCAGCTCCCCGATGTGGCCTCCCGCTTCGGCGCCTTCCGCCACCAGAGCGTCCGCGCCGGCCCGCTGCATCCGCAGGGCCAAGGCCACACTGGGGACTACCGGAATCACCTTGCTGCCCGCCTGCTTCCAGGCCGGGATGTACTGGCCGGGGTTTCCCGCCCCGGTGGTGATCACCGGAACCTTTTCGTCAATACAAAGCTGGGCCAGATCGGCCACCGCCGGATTCATCATCATAAGGTTGACCCCAAAGGGTTTATTGGTGAGAGATTTGACCAGAGCGATCTCTTTTCGCAGATGGTCGGCCGTCATGCTGCCGGAACCGATCAACCCAAGGCCGCCGCCCCCCGAAACCGCCGCCGCCAGATAGCCGTTGGCTACCCACGCCATCCCCCCCTGAATCACTGGAGCTTGGATCCCCAGCAACTGGGTGATTCTTGTTTTCATAACACATTCCGCCTATTCCTGAGTAGTCTCTATCTCCTATTTCCCGTTTTGGTACTCCATCACCACAGCGCCGTAGGTGAGTCCCGCCCCAAAGCCCACCATGCAAATGCGGTCTCCGGCTTGGATGCGCCCGTCCCGCAGGCTCTCGTCCAGACAGATCATGATACTGGCACTGGAAGTATTGCCATATTTTTGAATATTGACGCAAATCTTCTCCAGCGGAACCTTTAGAGCCTTGGCTGCCGTCTCAATAATCCGCAGGTTGGCCTGATGGGGGATGATGTAGTCCAGATCCTCCACCCCGATTCCCGCCCGCTGACAGGCAGCCTGTACGGCGGCAGGCATGGCCCGGGTGGCAAACTTGTAAACCTCCCGGCCGTTCATGAAGGTAAGGCCGGTTTCTTCCCCTGCCGGTGTGCCCCCCTCAAAAGGAAGCGGCCGCCGGGGAAAGGCACAGTGGATGTTCTGCCCCCGGTCGGGATCACTGAACAGGGCCGAGGCAAAAAGTCCGTCCCCGCCCCGCAGCACCGCCGCCCCCGCGCCGTCTCCAAAAAGAATGGCGGTGCCCCGGTCGGTGTAGTCGGTGGTTTGGGAAAGAGCCTCGGCGCTGACCTGCAAAATGGTCTTGACGTCTCCGGTAGCCAGATACCGCCGGGCCATATCCAACGCGTAGACCGAACCGGTGCAGGCGGCAGCCACATCCATGGCAAAAGCGTTTTTGGCTCCCAGTTCCCCCTGAATCAGACAGGCGGTGCTGGGATACCGGAAGTCCCCCGTCACCGTGGTGCAAAGGATCAAATCAATTTCCTCCGGCGATACCCTGGCGTTCTCCAGCGCCTTGCGGGCCGCCAGTTCCCCCATCTTCCAAACCGGAGTGTCCAGCGCAATCCGACGTTCCCGCATTCCCGTTCGTGTTACAATCCACTCATCGGAGGTGTCCAAAAAAGTTTCGTATTCCCGGTTGAAGGCAACGTATTCCGGCAGGTAGTGCCCGGTACCCAATATGGTAAGACCCAAAAAATTCACTCCCGCCTCTGTACAAATCTTTTGTACTGCGCTATAATAGGCAGCAAGAAATGTAACAGTTGTTATATTTTTTAGAATATCTTGTGGCAGACCATTTGTCAAGCATTATTTTGGAAAATCTAGTGAAAGGGGATTACCCGGTTGAAGATAGCAGCTTTGTTTGGAGGTCAGGGTTCCCAATATCCCGGCATGGGCAAAAGCCTGCGGGAAGCAAATGCCGCCGCCCGGCAGGTGTAAGAATGCGCGGGGGACATCCTTGGCTTTGATGTGGCAAAAATGTCGGAGCAAGGCTCCGAGGAGGATCTGGCCCAAACCCGGATAGCCCAGCCGGTGATTTTTACCCACTCGCTGGCGGCCTTTGCCGCAGCGGGGGACCATCTCCCCCTGCCAAAAGCCACCGCAGGCCACTCCTTGGGGGAATATGCCGCCCTGTGCTGCGCCGGTTGCTTTTCCATGGAGGATGGTTTTCGCATCATCGCCGCCCGTGCCCACGCCATGGAGGAGGCGGCAGGCAACGCACCGGGAGCCATGGTGGCCATTTTGGGCAGCAACCCGGAAGCTGTTGAGGCCGTCTGTGCCCGGTACGACATGGTTTGGGCAGTCAACTACAACCTCCCCAATCAGACGGTGATTTCGGGGGGGACCCAAGGCTGCCTTGCGGCGGCACAGGAGCTGGAGAAGGCGGGGGCCAAAACCTCCCGCCTTGCGGTGAGCAGCGCCTTCCACACTCCTCTGATGGAGCAAGCCGCCCTGCAACTGACGGAAAAAGTGCAGGCCATCACTTACGCGCCTCCGCGGTGGGATTTTTACTCCAACCTGACGGGGGAAAAGCTGGTTCCCGAGGACTTCCCCAGCTATTTTGGCCGCCATATGGTCAGCCCCGTCCTCTTTACCCGGCAGGTGGCCGCCATGGCCGCCGATGGAATAGAGGCCTGTGTGGAATTTGGCCCCAAGCGGACGGCTTCCACTCTGGCCAAGAAGAACTGCCGCAGTCTCGCCGTTTTTCAGGTGGAGGATCTGGAAACCCTGAAGAAAACCGTCGAAGCTCTGGCCTAGAGGGTATCTTTCCCCGGTTGCTCACGCCCTTCAAAAGCCTGAGAGGCCACTCTTTCCCGGCGGTAAATCCTATTACTGTTATCCCCTTTCCCCTGCCCAATAGCCGCAACGAGGGACTTCTTGGCGGATAAAAAGGAAGAAATGGGAGGCCGTTTTTGCAAAAGGTTCTTTGGTCTTGCAGCATCCTACACAAAAGTGCCCGCGGAAAAATTTCCGCGGGCACTTTATTTGGAAAAATTTTAGGCTTTGGCATCCCGATAGTTGCGCCACCGCACCCAAAGGGGTCCGGCAATGCAGATAGAGGAGTACACACCGGAAATCAGGCCCAGAATCATGGGGCCGGAGAAGGTGATGATGCTCTCCACATTGTAGATAAACGCAACGGCGGTGACGACCACCATAGCCAGAACCGTGGTGATAGTGGTGTTCAGGGTGCGGCGGAAGCTCTGGTTAATGGATAGGTCCACCAACTCGGCCAGAGAGAGTTTGTCCCCCTGCAGCTTCTTATTTTCCCGAATGCGGTCGTAGATGACGATGGTGTCGTTGAGGGAGTAGCCTAGAATGGTGAGCACCACCGCGATAAAGTTTTCGTTAAGGGGAATGCGCAGCAGCACAAAGACTCCAAATACCACAATAATGTCGTGGATCAGGGCAACAACGCCCATGACTCCTGCCGCCCAGCCGCCGATTCTGCGAAAACGGAAGGCCACGTAGACAATCATCAGCAGGGAGGCAAAGGCCACAGCAGTCAGGCATTTTGCCAGAAACTCAGCGCCCATGGTGGCACTGACATTGCTAATGGATAGGGTCTGTGGGTTGTTTTCCGGGAACTGGGCCTGCAATCCCTCGGTAACCGCCACCATCTGCTCCGCCGTCAGGCTTTTTGAGCCGGGCAGAGTGAGAACCATGGTCCCCCGCCCGGTGGCGATGTCGGTGCTCTCCTGAATGGAGATGGTGGTCTCGGTCAAATCCTGAGCGGTTTTGGCAAAGGCTTCTTTGTCCAGATTACCCTCGTAGGAGTAAGTGATGATGGAGCCGCCCTTGAACTGAACGTCCATCTGAACTCCCAGCACCAGAGACGCCACCAAAATCACCGCAATAATGACCAGCGAAAGGGTAAAAAAGCGTTTGGAAAGTCCGGTAAAGGAAATATTGGTCATCACTTCTCACCTCCAAACAGCCAAGTCTTGCGGAAGGGCCGGAACCGGCAGATAGAGCGCTGCATCATCCGGCAGGCAAAGATACCCATCACAAAGTTTGCCAGCACACCCATCAGCAGAGTGTAGCCAAAGGAATAGATGGTTCCGGCAGTGGTGGGCCCGAACATAAAGAACACAGGCTTGAGCAGTCTGGCAAAAAGGCTGTTGGGAGGTCCAAAGGCTCCCATCAGAATGATGGAGACGATGATGACGGTGATGTTGCCGTCAAAAATAGCGGTAAAGGCCCGGTTAAAGCCTGACAGAATGGCGCCGTCGATGGTCTTGCCAATGCGGATTTCTTCTTTGATCCGCTCGGCGGTGATGACGTTGGCGTCCACACCGAATCCAATGGACAGGATAATACCCGCAATACCCGGCAACGTAAGGGTGAAGGAGGGCACAAAGCCAAAGAATCCGGTGATGGCGGCAATGGTGAGCCCCACCTGCCCCGCCAGACCAATGGCGGCCACGGCGCCGGGCAGACGGTACTGCCAGATCATATAGGCGCAGACCACGATATAAGCAATGAAGCCCGCCAGCACCATGGCGTTTTTGGCGCCCTCACCCAGAGAGGGAGAGATGGTGCTGTAGTTTTCGGTGGTCAGCTTAAAGGGCAGAGCGCCACCCTGAATCTTCCGGGCCAGCTCGGCGGCGGAAGCCGCGGTAAATTGCCCCTCGATAACAGCCTGTCCGTCAATGATGTGGGCGTTGACCGTGGGAGCGGAAATAATTTCTTCGTCCATCCAGATGGAAATTTGAGAGCCCTGCAACCGCTCGGTGGCGTCGGCAAAGGCCTGCTTGCCGGAATCCTTAAAGACAAGGCTGACAAAGTGCGACGGCGCGCCCTCGGTATACTGGCCGTAAACGTACTCGGCCCGCTCCACATCGGCGCCGGTGAGGATAATGTTCTCCGCTGTCACTCCGGCAGGCTGGCCGTTGGCGTCTACCTCGGCCCCTTCCCGGAAGGTGAGCATGGCGGTTTCCCCCAGTTCCTCAATGGCGCGCACGGGGTCAAAATTTTCCTCGCCGGACTTCCAGGGGAACCGGACAATGATTCTGTCCTGCTCCATGTCGGGGTAAATTTCGTAGTCGGTGATGTTCAGGTTGATCAGCCGGGTCTCGATAATGGCCTGGGCTTTGCTCATATCCTCGGTGGAAGCGTCGTACCCTTCCGGCGGGGAAAAGGTAACGTCTACGCCGCCGCGGATATCAATGCCCCAGCGAACGTCTCCGGCTCCCTTGATGTAGGTCGTTGTAATGTCGCCGTATTGCCGGTGGATTCCCACAAAGCTTAGGGTGGTAATCATGACAATCAACAACACGACAACGAAAAAAACCGGTTTTCCAACTTTTTTCATATGTTGTCCTCCGTCTCTGTGGGAGCCGGGAAGCAAAGCCCCCTAACGCCCTTTTAAGCCCCCGCTGCACCTAGAATCGGGCCAGGGGGGCTTTTTATTCACAACGAATAGTATATGGGATTGCGGCGAAAAAGTCAACGAAAGCATAGAGATTTGCACCTTTTTAGGCGAAAAACCTTGCAGGGCTTCCCTTCCGTGCCAAAGGGTTTACTCTTCCACGTTGTCCTTTGGCTGTTCCGCTGCCTCTTCGCCCTCCATAGGGATGGAAGCTTCTTCCCGTTCCGCGGGCTCCCCGGGAGCTTCTTCGCCGTCCTCCGGCGGGGCAATCTCCGGGGAAGGTTCCCCTTGGGCCTGCTCCTCTTCCTCATGGGGGGACGACACCGCATCTTGGGCATTTTCTCCGGCTTCGGCCTTGGAATCCGCTTTTCCCTTTTGAGGGTAGAAGGTTCCGGCCAAAACGGCCTGTCCCTCTGCGGTATTCACATAAAGCTTCATAAACTCGGGATCCTCCGCCGCCTTGATCTTTTGGCGGAAGTAGAGCAACAGCGCCACAGCAATCACCACACAGAGGCCGGCCAGCGCCTGGGATACCCTCACCCCTCCCCACATGAGGGAGTCGGTGCGCAGACCCTCGATAAAAAAGCGGCCCAAGCCATACCAGCCCAGATACATCAGGCTGAGCTGACCGTCGTACCGGCGGCGTTTGGTAAATACGGCCAGCACCGCAAAGCCGATGAGGCACCACGCCGATTCATAAAAAAAGGTGGGGTGAACCGGCATGGCGGGATCGATGATGACCCCGGAGGCGGCAAGGACTTCTTTTTGCCATTCCAGATAGCGGACAATGGAATCGCTGGTCATGCCCCAAGGGGCGGTGGTGTTGCTGCCAAAGGCCTCTACGTTGACAAAATTGCCCCAGCGCCCAATGGCCTGCGCCAGCAGCATCCCGCTAAAGAACAGGTCACACAGGGGGATGAACTTTACCCCCCGCAGACGGCACATCAGGTAACCGGCCAGAGCGGCTCCAATGACTCCGCCGTAGAGGGCAAGGCCTCCTTCCCGCACGTTGATAATTTTCATGAGATTCCCTTGGTATGTATCCCACGAAAAAGCAACGTAATAGAGCCGGGCGCCGATGATTCCGCCGATGACGGTGCCCAGCAGCACGTCAATCATGCGGTCGGCGTCCAGTCCAAATTCTTTCACTCGCTTGACAATATACAGGGCGGCGGCTATAAAGCTCAACCCAAAGAGAATACCGTACCAATAGACAGGTCTGCCCAAAACAGTAAAGGCCACTCGGTTGAGTTCCACGCCAAATCCCAGCCCCGGAAACTTCACCAGTTCAATCATTGCAAATCCTTCCTTTCAGGCAACGCACTGGGTTTGCCGGCGGTCAGCTGCGGACAATGGAAAGTGCGCAGCGCTCCACATTAAAGCTGACTGGCAGGCGCTGGTTCAGCTGCTCCAAGGTCAGGGAGGCCAGCAGCTCCAGAATCTCGTAGGCATCTACGCCGGCGAATTGCGCGGTCACCAGCAGCCCCGCCAGAGCGCTGGCCCGGCCATACATCCCCATATAGCGTCCGTAGACCGCCTTCTTCACCCGGTCAAACATTTCGGGGTCGATTCCCTCGCTGCCCAGACGCAGAATCTCGGCGGTGATTTCATCCCGCACTCGTTTGGGGTCTCGGGACTCCCCGGAAAAAAGAGTGAGAGCGTAGTCCCGGTTGGCCATGGCCTCTCCCTCAAAGCTTTGGTTGATCAGCTCCGCCTCCAACAGGCGGCGGTATAGGGGGGTGGAATCCCCGGCGATGATGTCCAGCAGCACCTCATCGGCGATTTTGCCCCAGAGGTTTTCCCGTTCGGTCCCGGCCTTGCCTTTAAAGCCGATCTGGAACAGGGGCAGAGCCACCGGCAGCTTTTGCTCCACCAAAGAGGTG
>CALCSA010000072.1 GCA_937894185.1 uncultured Clostridia bacterium
AGAATGTTTCCGGTGGAGCGGTAGTTTTGCTCCAGCCGGATCACCTGCGCCCCGGCGAACTGCTCCTCAAAGCTGAGGATGTTCTCGATGGTGGCCCCCCGGAACTTGTAGATGCTCTGGTCGTCGTCCCCCACCACACAGAGGTTGTGATGCCCCCCCGCCAACTGGGAGATAAGGACATACTGGGCATGGTTGGTGTCCTGATACTCGTCCACCATGATGTAGCGCCAGCGGCTGCGGTATTTTTCCAGAATAGCGGGATACTGGCGGAAGAGATAAACCGTCTGGGTGATCAGATCATCAAAGTCCATGGCGTTGGCGGACTTGAGTTTCTGCTCGTACAGCTCGAACACCCGGGCGATGGTCTTGCGGCGAAAATCCTGTCCCGCCGCTTCCAGATACTCTTTGGCACTGCGCAGGGTGTCCTTGGCCCGCCCGATTTCCCCCAGAACAGAGCGGGCGGGGAACATCTTCTCATCTAAGTTAAGCTGCTTGAGGCAATCTTTCACCACCCGCTGGGAATCGTCGGAATCATAGATGGTAAAGCTTCGGCCATAGCCTATGGACTCTCCCTCCCGGCGGAGAATCCGCACACACATGGAGTGGAAAGTGGAGGCGGCGATGTCGGTGGCCAGATCCTGCCCCAGCCGGGCTTCCAGCCGTTCCCGCAGCTCCCCCGCCGCTTTGTTGGTAAAGGTGATGGCCAGCACATTCCAAGGGCGGACAGCGCCGTGGCCCACAATACGGGAAAGCTCCCGGGGGGCAAGCTCTTCCCCTTTGAGGTAGCCTTCCAGTCGGGCCATATCCTCCGGGGAGGGGAGATAGTCCCCCGATTGGTGGTAGGCGTTGCCGAACAAAATCATATTTTCAATGCGGTTGATGAGAACGGTGGTCTTGCCGCTCCCCGCCCCCGCCAGAATCAGCAAAGGCCCGTCCATGTGAAAGACTGCCTGCCGCTGTATGGGGTTTACCCGGTCGAAGTAGCGCTCCAGGGCCTGTCGCTTCAGGGTGAAAAACTGTTGTTGAGATGGTTTCATAAGATCCTCCCGGCATAAAAATGGGGCGTCCGGCGGGACGCCCGCAGCGCCTTTTGATGTGGACACGCTGCAAAAAAGGGATGAAGCATCCCCTAAAAGCTTCCCGGTTGACAGGGAAAGCAAAAAAGCCTGACCGTATCTCTCCCGGAGCCCCCCTCGGTTCACAGGGTATCCCAAGGCAACCCGTACCGTTGGAAATGGGGAGGAGGACAACCTGACCAAAGGGGCTCTTGGGCAGAAAAGATACGGAATCATAAGCGAATATG
>CALCSA010000073.1 GCA_937894185.1 uncultured Clostridia bacterium
TCATGGTAAGCCTCCCACGGTTGATTTTTTCCCCAAAATGCTATATACTTAGGCATGTTCCTAGCTTACAACAAAGCCCTTTTGCCCGGAAACAAAACAGGACAGGATCTGATACTTTGAACAAACATGGAATCTCCACGCGGAAGATTGCCGTCTGCGGGTTAATTGCCGCTTTTTATACCGCTCTGTGTTTGGCCACGCCGGTGTTAAGCTACGGTATGATTCAGGTGCGGGTGGCCGAAGCTCTCACCCTGCTGCCGGTTCTTTCCCCCATTGCCATTTGGGGCGTGACTCTGGGCTGCGCTGTCTCCAATCTGGCGGGCTGGCTTTCCGGAGCCAATCCCATCGGCTATATGGATGTGCTGTTCGGCACTGCCGCCACCTTGCTGGCTGCCCTTATCTCTTACCGGCTGCGTCAGGTACGCTGGTTTGGGCTGCCGGTTCTTTCGGCTTTGGCCCCCGTTGTCTGCAACGGCCTGATTATCGGCGCCGAGCTTGCCATTTTGTTTCCCATTGGCGGCGGTGTGCCCTCCCTGCTGGTCCACGGGTTTTGGGTGGCGGCGGGAGAGCTGGTGGCCTGTCTGCTGCTGGGGCTTCCCTTGGTGATGGCTCTGGAGCGGCGGGGCATCGTGCCGGACAAGCTCTAACCCTTATTATTTTACAGGAATGTCCGGCAGAATACAACAGCTGGCAGGAAGCTTCTTCCACCGGGCGGGTTTTATCGTTTCTGGGGGGGAGCTCCCTGTTCCCCCGTACCTGCCCTATAGGAACAACAGCGGCTCCGTCCGGCCTTTGCCGTCTGCTGCGGCAGGCCAAGGAGCCTTTTGAATCCTTTGGCGGCTGGACAAGTTCCCTTAGCAGGACCGGCACCCTGCCAACCGGTACTTCATCCCAAAACAGAGAGGTGGTTGCCCTATGCTGCACCCGGATCAGAGCAGCGCCCCCATCTACGAGGCGCTGGAACAGTTCCGCAAGGCCCGGGTGGTCCCCTTTGATGTCCCCGGTCACAAGCGGGGCAGGGGGAATCCCGAGCTGACCCGTTTTTTAGGGGAGCAATGCGTCGGCATCGACGTCAACTCCATGAAGCCCCTAGACAACCTCTGCCACCCTATCTCGGTGATCCGGCTGGCGGAGGAGCTGGCGGCAGAGGCTTTTGGAGCTCATAGCGCTTTTTTAATGGTGGGAGGAACCACTTCCGCCGTGCAAAGCATGGTGCTTTCCGCCTGCAAAAGCGGCGATAAGCTGATTCTGCCCCGCAACGTTCACCGCAGCGTCATCAATGCACTGGTGCTCAACGGGGCTCAGCCGGTCTACATCAACCCGGAAACCGACGACCGTCTGGGCATTTCCTTGGGGATGCGCCTTTCTCAGGTGGAAAAGGCGGTGGAAGAACACCCCGACGCTAAGGCCATTTTGGTGAACAACCCCACCTATTACGGCATCTGTTCGGATATAACGCGCATCACGCGGCTGGCGCATGCGCATGGTATGCGGGTTTTAGCCGATGAGGCCCACGGCACTCACTTTTATTTTGGACGCAGAATGCCTGCCTGCGCCATGTCGGCGGGCGCCGATATGGCAGCGGTGAGTATGCATAAATCGGGCGGCAGCCTGACGCAATCCAGCTTCCTG
>CALCSA010000074.1 GCA_937894185.1 uncultured Clostridia bacterium
TAGCTCCAGCTCCAGGGGGCCCTCGGCAATCTTATCCTGATAGCCGGCCAGCTCTCCTTCCCCGTTAAAGAGGAAAGCCCGGTGGCAAAGCTCATTTTCTTCAAAGTAGAGGGTGGAGCCTGCCATAATGTAAACTTGGTGGCGGGCTGCCAAGGTGGACATGGTGTAGAAGTAGGCGTCAAAGGTCTCGTCGGACAGGTAGGAAAGGGCGTCGTTGAGGCCCTGAGCATCCACAGGGCAGTCCTGCTCTCCCGTGGGGGTCAGACGCTGGGCGTGGGCCTGAAACTGGGGGATAAAGCTCATGGGAAGCAGACCCGCATAGGCCGGCAGGCAGACGAGCTGGGCCCTGCGGTTGACGGCATCGGCAATGTAGAGATTCATATCCACCACGTATTCCGCCAGAGAGCCGTAGGGCTTGGCCTGTATTTGCAGGGCGGCCACCGTCACCGATTGGGAGCTGCAAAAGGTTAAGCTGTCGGAGGGAAAAATCTCCAGCCGGTCCACAATTTTTTCCACTTCCCGCAGGCTGATTTTGCCGCTGCCGATCCGGGAAAAGCCATTCACAGCCGGTGGCCTCCTTCCTTGTGCTTTTATTACTTTATTTAGTATACCGTCCCGCTGCTCCGGATGCAAGTCCCCGGTTGAAAAGCTTCCGCCATTGGGGTATACTTGATGCATATCATTATCTTTTCAGGGGGGACCGATTTGGACAAACATTTGCGCGAAACCATTCAAAAGCACATTGACCTCACCCTGGATTCTCTGCGGAAAAACCGCTTTGAGGCCGAATATATCGAAACACCGGAGCTGCTGCTCCAGCGTTTGGATGAACTGATGCCTCAAGGATGCAGCTGCTCGGTGGGTGGCTCTGTCACGCTGGACGAAACCGGGGTGCTGGATTATCTAAGCAGCGGGCGCTTTCAGTATTACGACCGGTACCATCCTCAGGCAGATCAGGAGGAAATCTTTCATCAGGCCATGAGCTGCGACGTGTATCTCACCAGCTCCAACGCCATCACCGAGGAAGGGGAGCTTTACAACATCGACGGCCACTGCAACCGTCTGGCCGCCTTGATTTGGGGCCCCAAAAAGGTGATTGTGGTGGCGGGCTACAACAAAATCGTCACCGATCTGGACGCCGCCGCCGACAGAATGCGGTCCATCGCCGCTCCTGCCAACGCCCGCCGCCTGAGTAAAAAAACGCCCTGCGTCGCCACCGGCCGCTGTCAGGACTGCTCCTCTCCCGACCGCATCTGCTCTCAGGAGCTGATTTCCCGCTGGCAAAGGCATCCCGGCAGGATTCATGTGATTATTTTGGGCGGAGAGTATGGGTATTGATGGCCGGGTTTGATGTTCGCCGCCAAGTGTTAGAGCTGGAAGGCTCTTTCAATGTGCGGGACTTGGGGGGATACCCCACCCGCGATGGCAGACTCATCCAGCCCCGGCGCTTTTTGCGGGCGGGGTCCCTCTACGATTTAAGCGAAAAAGGCAGGCAGACTCTGCTGAATCTGGGAGTACACTGCGTTGTGGACCTGCGCTCCCGGGTGGAGCGGGAGCAGATGCCCGATCCTGTGGAACACCTCCCGGAATTCACCTTCCATCATGTGCCTATGCTGGACTACATCAATTCCAGCGTGATAGCCGGAGAGATGAGCTTCCCCGATTCCTTGGAGGAAATGTATCTGGGGCTTTTGGATAACGCCGGCCACAGCTTCGCCCAAGTATTCGAGCTGTTTGCCAATCCTCTTTGCGGCGGCTTTTTGTTCCACTGCACCGCGGGAAAGGACCGCACCGGCATGGTGGCCATGCTTCTGCTGGCTTTGGCCGGGGTGGAGGAGGACCTGATTGTGGCGGATTACAGCCTCAGCGAGCATCTGGCTCCTCCGGCTGCCGGGGAGCGGCCCTATTACGTCCCCGCCTATGCCCTGACCTCACCTCCAAAAGCCATGGAGGCAACACTGGAGCATCTAAACAGCCGATACGGCGGCGGAGAACCCTATCTTTCCCGCATTGGCGTGACTCATGAGCAGCGCGGCAGGGTACTGCAAAAACTGCTGGAGAAGTAGCTTATCCCACGGCTGAAAGGCATACAGGTCAATCCAAATAGCGGAGGAATCACCTTATGATACTGTCTGGTCTGGAGATTATCCGGCAGGTAAACGAGGCGCGGATCGCCATCACCCCCTTTGACGAAAAGCTGGTGGGACCCAACAGCTGCAACCTGCGGCTCCACAACGAACTGCTGGTCTACACCGACCCGGTGCTGGATATGAAGCAGCCCCTGTCCACCCGGCGGATTTTCATTCCCTCGGAGGGGTTGGTGCTGGAGCCGGGAGTGCTCTATCTGGGCCGCACCTTTGAACACACCGCCACCAACCACTTTGTCCCCATGCTGGAGGGCCGCTCCTCCATCGGGCGGCTGGGGCTGTTTATCCACGTGACGGCTGGGTTCGGGGACATCGGCTTTTCCGGCTACTGGACACTGGAAATTCACTGTGTGCATCCGGTGCGCATCTACCCCATGGTGGAAATCTGCCAGATCTACTACCACAAGATTGAAGGGGAGCACCGGCTCTACAACAGCGGCAAGTATCAGGACAACAGGGATATTCAGCCCAGCTTGATTCACCGGGATTTTCTCCGGTCAAAATAGCGGGTTAACCGTTCACCGGGAAGGAACCTGCGCTTTGAAAAAAGTAGCTTGCATTGTGATAGCAGTTGCCTTGATAGCGGTTGTCTTTGCTCTGGGCTACCTTATTTTTACAAGGGAAACAGAGACAATCCATCCTGCTTCCTTTGGCATTTCTGTCACCAATCATAGCAGCAGCGAATTATATGGTATACAGTTTGTGTATGATCTGGGCGAACAGGCCCTTGGCAGCGGCATGGTCAGCCCTGCCGGCGGGAAAGATACCATCCCCATAGGCGACGCCCTGACCTGGACCGATTTCGGGGAGATTCCCGAAGGGGCAGAGGTTTTGGTGGAGTGCTTTGTGGTGCTGGAGGATCAGGTTCCGCTTTCCTGCGGCGAGCCCCTTCGGCTGCGCAAGGAAACCGGTAAGCAGTATACCTACTACCTAATCGGAAGCAGTGCCGACGGCTTTGCGCTGCTCCCTCAGGAAGCCTTTGCTTCCTGAGCATCCCCTATACTCGCCGGGGCACCCACCCCGTTCATCAGAAAAGGGAGAAGCTTTTGAGCTTCTCCCTTTTGTATGCACCGCCAAAGACGGCGTTATGATTCCATGGTCACACGGTGGAACACCTTTTTACCTTTGCGCAGGATGATTCCCGCAGCCAGAGCATCCTTGGAAAGGGTAAGGCTAATGTCGGCGACCGGCTCATACTCCCCGGTTCCGGCATCTAGACTAATCCCCTTTTGCTGGATCAGCCGCCGAGCCTCCGCCTTGGAGGGGCAGAGCTTGGTCTGCACCAAAAGATCCATGATGTTGATGGCATCGTCGGTCAAATCCGCGGCGGTCAGTGTGGTGGAGGGCATGTTTTCCGCATCCCCGCCGGCAAACAGGTTCCGGGCGGTTTTAAGGGCCTCGTCGGCATCCTCCTTGGAGTGAACGTCCTTGGTCAGCTCCCAGGCCAGAATCTCCTTGGCCTTGTTGAGCTGGCTGCCTTCCCACTGCTCCATCTCCTCAATCTCCTCGATGGGGACAAAGGTGAGCAGCTTGAGGCAGTGGATGACGTCGGCATCATCCACATTGCGCCAGTACTGGAAGAACTCGTAAGGGCTGGTCTTGTCCCGGTTCAGCCAGACAGCTCCTTTGGCGGTCTTGCCCATTTTGTTGCCGTCCTTGGTAGCCAGCAGAGTAAAGGTCATGCCATACACGTCCTTCTGCTCCACCCGGCGAACCAGATCCACACCCTGAATGATGTTGGACCACTGGTCGTTGCCCCCAAACTGCATCTCGCAGTGGTGGCGGCGGTACAGCTCCAAAAAGTCGTAGCTCTGCATGATCATATAGTTGAACTCAATGAAGGAGAGGCCTTTTTCCCACCGGGATTTAAAGCAGTCGTAGCTGAGCATCTTGTTCACCGAGAAGTGAACCCCCACATCTCTGAGCATATCGATGTAGTTGAGCTTCATCAGCCAGTCGCCGTTGCGGGCCACAATGGCTTTTTCGGGGCTGATATCCACAATGCGGCCCATCTGCTGCAAAAAGCGGTCGGCGTTGTAGTTGATCTCATCCACAGTGAGCATCTGGCGCATATCGGTGCGGCCGCTGGGGTCCCCCACCATGGTGGTGCCGGTGCCCAGCAGCAGAATGGGCATGTGGCCTGCCTGCTGCATCCGCTTGATGATGGTCAGCTGCAAAAAGTGTCCCACATGCAGGGAGTCGGCGGTGGCGTCAAAGCCAATGTAGAAGGTAAGCCCTCCCTCATTCATTCTCTTTTCAATTTCCTCTGGATGGGTCATCTGAGCAATCAGCCCTCTGCGGCTCAGCTCCTCGAACAGTGTCATTGCCTTTCTCCTTCCCCGTACTAAGTCTTCCATTTCTCTAGTATTGGCAACCGCCAAACACAAAAATCCCTCTGCCGGAATTCCATCCAACAGAGGGCGACAAAACCATCGCGGTACCACCTCTATTTGCCGCGGTGTCTCCGCCCGCAGCCTTACCGGGTGACACTCACCCATGCACTGTAACGGGTGCTCCCGTCCTCCCTTTGTGCGCCGCAGTCCGGGAGGCGGCTCCGGAGATGTATTCGCATTGCCTCCGCCTGCCCCCTTCCACCTGCCGGAGGCTCTCTGCAAAGCGGTTTTGCAAAGCTACTTCTTCCCCATCATCGCCCATTTGGAAGGTATTATAACTTAATTCCCGGGTATTTGTCAAGTTCCACCCCCTGGCCAGAAGGGGGAATTTGTTAAGAATCTGTAAAACCCCCGGCCACCTACTTGACATTCGTCCGGCAGGAAGCTAAACTGAGAATATTAGCACTCTGCGTTTGTGAGTGCCAACAAAACGACAACACACAGGGAAACGGAGCGATGTATGGTGGAAAAGAAAGCCTTTCAGGCCGAATCCAAGCGGCTTTTGGACCTTATGATCAACTCGATCTATACCCATAAAGAGATTTTTTTGCGGGAGATTCTCTCCAACGCCAGCGACGCGGTGGACAAGCTCTGCTACAAGTCTCTGACCGACGAAAGCGTAGGCATGAGCCGGGACGACTTCTTGATCCGCATCAACCGGGATGAAGAAAACCGTGTCATCACCGTGACAGATAACGGCATCGGCATGACCCGGGAGGAGCTGGAAAAGAACCTGGGCACCATTGCCAAAAGCGGCTCTTTGGACTTTAAGCAGAATCTGGAATCCTCCGATCTGCCCAAGGGGGAGGACGGCACCGCCCCCATCGACATCATCGGCCAGTTTGGGGTAGGCTTTTATTCCGCCTTTATGGTCAGCGACAAGGTCACCGTCGTCAGCCGGGCCTGGGGGGAAGAACAGGCTTGGAAGTGGGAATCCTCCGGAGCCGACGGCTACACCATCACCGAAGCCCAGCGGGAAACTGTGGGCACCGACGTGATCATGGAGATCAAAGCCGACACCGAAGACGAGGATTACAGCCGCTTTTTGCAGGAGTACACTCTGGCCGGGCTGGTGAAAAAGTATTCCGACTACATCCGCTATCCCATTCAGATGGAGCGGGAAAAGCACCGCGCCATTGAGGGCACCGAAACCGAGGACAAGCCCGCGGAAACCGAAACCTACTACGAGCTGGAAACCCTCAACAGCATGATTCCGGTGTGGCAGCGCAGCAAAAGCGAAGTGACGCAGGAGGATTACTACGCCTTCTACCGGGACAAGTTCTTCGATTTCGCCGACCCCATCAAGGCCATCCACGTGGATGCCGAAGGGGTGGTCAGCTACAAGGCACTGCTGTTTATTCCCGCCAAGGCAAGCTACGACTACTACACCAAGGATTACAAAAGGGGTCTGCAACTCTATTCCAGCGGTGTGCTTATCATGGCTAAGTGCGAGGACTTAATCCCCGAGCACTTCCGGTTTGTCCGGGGTGTGGTGGACTCCCCCGACCTTTCCCTCAACATCTCCCGGGAAATGCTCCAACACAGCCGCCAGCTGAAGGTCATCGCAGGCAACATTGAAAAGAAAATTCGCAATGAGCTGCTCAAACTCCAAAAGGACGACCGGGAACACTACGAAGAATTCTTCACCCAGTTTGGCCTGCAGCTCAAGTATGGGGTGCTTCAGGACTTTGGCCGGGAGAAGGATTCCCTCAAGGATTTGCTCCTCTTCTCCTCCTCTGCCGGGGAACAGCTCACCACTCTGGCCGAGTACCGTGCCCGGATGAAGGAAGATCAAAAGGACATCTACTACGCCACCGGAGAGACTGCCGCCCTCATCGGAGCTCTGCCTCAGGCCGAGGGGATTCGGGAAAAGGGATACGAAATCCTCTACTTCACCCACGAGGTGGACGAGTTTGTGGCCCAGACTCTGATGGAATACGACGAAAAGCCCTTTAAATCCGTCAACCGGGACGATCTGGACTTGGAGACCGAAGAAGAAAAGGAGCAGCTCAAAAAGCAGGAGGAGGAGCTGGGCGGCCTGCTCACCTTTGTCAAGGAAGCGGTGGGGGACAGCGTCAAGGAGGTCAAGCTCTCCCACAAGCTGCGCAGCCAGCCGGTTTGCCTGACGGCAGGAGGCTCCCTTTCCTTTGAGATGGAGAAGTACCTCAACGCCGTGCAGCCCGAGGCAGAAGCCAAGGCAGAGCGGATTCTGGAGCTGAACGCCGACCATCCCCTTCTGGCCAAGATGAAGGAGCTGCAAGCCGACCAGCCGGAAACCGCCAAACGCTACGCTCAGATCCTCTACCATCAGGCGGAGCTGATGGCGGGCCTTGGGGTGGAAAACCCCGCCGCCTACTCCGAGCTTGTCTTTTCTCTCATGGAATAACCTGTGTATTCATAAAACGACGCACCGCCGGAAGCCCAGATGCCCGGCGGTGCGTTTTGCTTTACGATTCATATCAGCGGGGAGTCCGGCAGACAGCCCCCATCCCGTCCGGCGAGTTGTGCCGCCGGGGTTCCCACTTCACTACTGGGCCTTGGTTCTGATCTCCTCCAAAGCAGAGGCCAGAAACTCCTCGGGGGTGACGGTACCCTTGTCCCCTTCCTTGCGGGAACGAACCGCCACCTGACCGTTTTCCATTTCCCGGTCGCCAATCACCAGCATATAGTTGATCTTCTGGACCTGAGCCTCCCGGATTTTATAACCCATCTTCTCGTTGCGGTCATCCAGCTTGACCCGCATCCCGGCTTTGGTCAACATCTCCACCACCTGCTTGGCGTAGTCCAGATGGGCGTCCCCAATGGGAATCACCGACACCTGCACCGGATTGAGCCACAGGGGGAAGGCTCCGGCAAAATGCTCGATGAGGATGCCGATAAACCGCTCGATGCTGCCAAAGGCCACCCGGTGAATCATGATGGGACGGTGCTTTTGGTTGTCGGCTCCGGTGTATTCCAGCTCGAACCGCTCCGGCATCTGGAAGTCCAGCTGAATGGTGCCGCACTGCCAGGTCCGGCCGATGCAGTCCTCCAGATGGAAGTCCAGCTTGGGGCCGTAGAAGGCGCCGTCGCCCTCGTTGATGACAAAGCTCATCCCCAACTCGGTAATGGCTTCCCGCAGGGCGTTGGTGGCCGCTTCCCAGTCCTCCTCGGAGCCCATGTGGTCCTCCGGCATGGTGGAAAGCTCGATGTGGTAGCGAAATCCAAAGGTGGAGTACACCTCGTCGATGAGCTTGACCACATTCTTGATTTCATCCTTGACTTGATCCTTGGTCATGAAGATGTGGGCGTCGTCCTGGTTGAAGCAGCGCACCCGCATCAGGCCATGGAGAGCGCCCGACATTTCGTGGCGGTGAACCAGACCAATTTCCGCCAGACGCAGGGGCAGGTCTTTATAGGAGTGGGGCTTCTGCTGAAAGATCAGCATGCCGCCGGGACAGTTCATGGGCTTGATGGCAAAATCCTGTTCGTCGATAACGGTGGTGTACATGTTGTTTTTGTAGTGGTCCCAGTGACCGCTGCGCAGCCAAAGCTCCTTGTTGAGCATGATGGGGCTGGAAATCTCCACGTAGTTCCAGCGGTGGTGAACCTCCCGCCAGTACTCCATCAGCAGGTTTTTCAGCACCATTCCCTTGGGCAGCCAGAAGGGGAAACCCGGGCCTTCGTCCAGCAGAGCAAACAGCTCCAGCTCCTTGCCCAGCTTCCGGTGGTCCCGGCGCTTGGCCTCTTCAATCCGCTCCAGATGCTCCTCCAGCTGCACCGCTTTGGGGAAGGCGGTGCCGTAAATCCGGCTGAGGGTCTGGTTGTTCTGATCCCCACGCCAGTAGGCGGCGTTGGTGGTGGTAAGCTTAAAGGCCTTGACCTTGCCCGTATCGGTGAGGTGGGGGCCGGCGCAGACATCGGTAAACTCCCCTTGGCGGTAGAAGGAAATTTCCTCTCCCGCATCCGCGTGCTCTTGGATTAGCTCTTGCTTGTAGGGCTCGTCCTTCACCAGTTCCAGAGCCTCCTCCACCGGCAGGGTAAACCGCTGGATGGGCAGAGCCTCCTTAACGATCTTCTTCATCTCCCCTTCGATCTTTTCCAACTCCTCGGGGCCGAAGGCGGGTTTGCGGTCAAAATCGTAGTAGAAGCCCCCTTCGATAGCGGGGCCGATGGCCAGTTTGGTTTCGGGGTAGAGCCGCTTGACGGCTTGAGCCATCACGTGGGTGGCGGTGTGCCAGAAGGCCTTTTTGCCAGCCTCGTCCTCAAAGGTGCAGAGGATCAGCTCGCAGTCCTTTGCCAGAGGATAACGCAGGTCCACCACTTCCCCGTCCACCATACCGCAGTACACCTGCTTGTAGAAGCCGCCTCCCAAAGATTTGGCCACCTCCAGCACCGTGGTGCCTGCCTCAAATTCCTTGACCACTCCACCCTTGAGGGTAATGTTCAGCATATTCATCTTCTCCGTTCCTGTAGAATGCGGGTATCCGACCCGATTGCATTTATTTTATGGTTCCAGATCAGCCTTTCAAAACAAAAAAGCCCCGTCCCAATTGGGACGAAGCCATGCTCCGCGGTTCCACCCAAGTTGCGCAAGAGAACCCCCGCGCCACTCTGCTCCCTTAACGCGGGACAACGGGATGCTTACGCCGCAAGATCGGCCTTACATCCGCTCGGAGGCGGTGTCGAAACAGGTTCTTCGCGGGGCGCTTGCAGCCGGTGGCGCTCCCTCTCTGGGGCGAAGGATGTAACCCGTT
>CALCSA010000075.1 GCA_937894185.1 uncultured Clostridia bacterium
GACCGCACCGCCAAGCGCCTTTCCCGCACCGCCATGCTTCCCCGGGATGTTCTGGAAGATTTGGCCGGTATCTTTTTGGAGCAGGGAAGGTAGCAGCTGCCGGGCCAGCAGTCACAAGGCTTTGTTTCTTGCATCTCGGGGCCGCTTTGCCCCATGGGGAGGATGGAAATGAAGCCTTTTTTGCTGCGGTTTTTCCTTGTGTTGGGGGCTGTTTTGTGGGCCGGACTGAGTCTGACCGGCTGCGCCAAGGCCAGAGATCAGACCCGGGCCAAACAGTTGATGGAACGCTTTTCCCAGCATTTTGAGTCGGAGTTTACCTGCGCCATGGATGGTCTGGAGCTGGGGGGGAAGATTTCCCGACCCAATCCCGGCTCCGGCGTCATCGAGATGACGGCCCCCAAAAATCTGGCGGGACTGACTTACCGTCTGGATTCCGATCAGGTGGAGGTGAGCTTTTCCGGCCTGAGCTTCACCTTGGATAAATCGGCGGGAGGTGTGGCGGGGCTGGCCCCCCTTCCCCAGGCCCTGACCGCCCTGAGCGCCCTGCTGACCTTTCGCCCGGAGGAGCTTCCGGTGCGGGAGGGGGAGGTGTGGAAGATGAGCGCCACCGTAAACGGCAAGGAGTGTTCCATGCTGATTGCAGAGGACACCGGCCTTCCGGTCAAACTTTTATTGGAGGGCGGAGATTTAGAAATAGAGCTGAAAAACTTTACCTTTTTAGGCTGAACCACCAAGGCTCCTCCAAAACCGGGAGGAGCTTTTTCCATGCCCAAAGGACGGGATTGCGGGCTTTGTAATATGATGATACAGGGGGAGACGCTGCAAAAGTGCCAAATTTTGAATAAGCTTGTTTATTCGCTCCAACTTTCGGCAACAATATTTGCAGGAAATAACTAACGGAGCGTGATTCTACGTGACTGTGAAAAGAGGAGACATCTATTACGCGGACCTGTCCCCGGTGGTGGGCTCCGAGCAGGGAGGAATCCGTCCTGTACTCATTGTTCAAAACGATGTGGGGAACAAGTTTAGCCCCACGGTAATCGCCGCAGCTATCACCAGCCAGATGGATAAAAGCCGGCTGCCCACACATATTCAGCTTCCCAGTGTAGGGTCGGGGCTTTCCAAGGATTCGGTGGTGCTGCTGGAACAAATCCGCACCATTGATAAAAAAAGGCTTAAAGAAAAAATGGGCCGGTTGGACGAAACCTCCATGCATGAAATTAACCGGGCTCTTTCCATCAGCTTCGGACTGGGAATTCAATAACCGAAGCAACCGGGCGCCTCTCAGGGGATTCATATGGGTCCTACATAGACGCAGGCGCAGGGCGACATAGTCAATCCATCGAAAAACAGCGAGCGTTGCCCGCTGTCGTGGAATTGACTGCGAAATCCGGTTAAGCTGCCCACAGAGCAAACACTTTGTAATTTTAAGTGAACCGATGATGCCGGGGCAACCGCAGGGCTCACGTGTAAGGGAAAAGTGCCGTCTTCCCGCAAAATGCCGGGGAAGGCGGCGCTTGCGTTTTGGCCGGAAGTGGGGAAAAATCCCCTTGGGACTTTTCATTTATTCAGAAAGATGGTATAGTAATATCTGGTTACAGGGCAAAGAAATTTGCCGCGGCCGGCCCCTCCAAGGGGAGTCAGGCTATGTTCACACGCAAGGAGACAGACGAATGGCAAAGGAAAAATCCTGTGGTGCACTGGTGTACCGCCAAAAGGGAGATACCATCCAAATGCTGATCCTGCGCCACAAATTGGGGGGGCACTGGTCCTTTCCCAAGGGACATGTCGAGGCGGGAGAAACCGAGGTGGAAACCGCCTTGCGGGAGGTGCGGGAGGAAACCGGCCTGACCATTGAGCTGATGCCGGGGTTCCGGGAGCAGGTTCGCTATTCTCCCCGGCCGGGAATCTCGAAAGAGGTCGTGTACTTTTTAGGCTATGCCGAGGATTCCCGCACAGTGTGTCAGGAGGAGGAAATCAGCGAAATCCGTTGGGTCAACCTGCGGAATATGGGCGGGTATCTTACCTACGACAACGACCGCCTGCTGATTAAAAACGCCCGCCGCTATCTGCGGGAAAAGGGGATCTATCCCCTGCGGGAGGAACAGCCCAAGGCTCGGTAACAGGCTGCGCCGTTTAGCAGCGCTCATCCGGGGCTTACAGCAACCAGAAAGCTCTGCCCATCTGCAGCCGCAGGTGGGCAGAGCTTTTGAGTGCCCGGTCTGCAGGCCTGCGATCCCCCTCAGGAGGTCAGGTAGCCCAACAGCATCAAAAAAACCAGCGCCAGCAGGCAGTACAGGCAGATGCGCCAGATGGGAGCTTTGGGGCGTTTGGGTCCCGTTTGCATCAAAGCACCTTCTTTCCGGAAAAGTCGGCTGCTTTTATTGTATCCCATCCTGAGTTTTATGGCAATCACCCCGCAAAACAACCTGGCGATAAATGCTTGAAAATTAACCGGTATCATGCTATACTATTTGAGTTCACACCCTTGTAGAGCGGCGGCCATCATCCCATGGAGGCAGTCTTGATGAAACACAAAAGCCGCCCTGTGATACCCCCAAAACGAAATACGCTACTGTGGCTCAATGGCAGAGCAGCTCACTCGTAATGAGCAGGTTGTCGGTTCGATTCCGACCAGTAGCTCCAAAAAGACATAGCATTTCCACCGGGGATGTTATGTCTTTTTTTGTGTGAAGAAAGCATGGTCATGGTATGATAGATCAAGATTGATTCAGTCAAACCGATCAATCGGAATTTGAACGTAATCGAGGTACCTTGAATGAAATGGAATGACATAACAATAGCGGTATTTTCAGCTCTTGCGATATATTTTACATATGAGGAATATCGCAATGGAAAACAGACAAGAAAGATATTTGTTATAGTTCTAATTCTTGAAGGGATTGTTGTTTGTATGGCATTACTTGGATTGTTACTTAACAGATAAATTTCAATTTGTCGGTCGGGCTATAAGCTACCATCATTCTGAATAATCCTTTTTCCACGATTATTACAGCAAAAAATGCGTATTGCAAAATGCAATACGCATTTTTGATAGCCTAACACGATGGGCAGCTTTTTTTGATGCGCTCGCTGCAACACCGAGAGAACATCGTCGATGGTTCCCGGATCGTCTGCGGGCTCCTTACAGTCCTTTAGGCAGCACCACTCCCTGCGCTTTGAGAGCCGCCTGCAACTGTTCCACCGGAAGGTGCCGGGGCTGAACCTTCTGCTGCAGGGACATGGCCGCTGCCAATCCGGCGGCCTGCCCCGTCATGACGCAGTAGGGAATCAGATTCAGGCAACTGTGGGCCACAAGGTCGGAGCTGAAGCAGCGCCCGGCCACCAGTAGATTGTCGGTTGCTTCCGGGATAAGGCTGCCATAGGGCACGCAGTATTCCAGAGATTCGCTCAGGCAGTCCCCGTTGGAAAAACAGCTGGTGGCGTAGATGGTGTCGGAAAAAACCGTCCCCGCCATAAGCTCCTTATGGGTGATGCGGTGCACTCCTTTGACACGGCGGGAATGGCGCACTCCAAAGGTGGCAATATCCAGCAGGCGGCAGTTTTCATAGCCGGGGATGTTTTGGCGCAAGAAATCAATCGCCACCGGAATGCTGCGCTTGACCATAAACTCTGTCTCGGACACATCCCGGATGGAGTAGGACTCCTTGCCGGCAATAAAATTGTTGATCCAGCCTACATCGTTGCGGTAGGAGTTGATCACCATGGCTTGATAGCCCACCAGCTCCTGCAGCTCCTTCATCCGGGCGCCGAATTCCCCGGGGTTGGCCTGCCGCCACCGGCCATACCGCATGTTGTCGCAGTCCTTCACCCGGAAGATCTCGCTGACCATGGAGTTGCGGTAGGCGGGGTCATCTTCCTCCTCATAGGCGGTTTTGGTGTAGGGCAGCAAGTCCCCGTCCCCGGTGGCGTCGATGATCCGATCGGCCAGAATGGCGCAGCGCCCCTCCTTGGTTTCCATAATCACCCCTTGGGGAACCTCGTCTTCCATAACGGCATCGCAAACCAGACAGTGGTGATAGGTGATCACCCCGGCTTTTGCGAGGAGCTCCGCCAGCACAACCTTGAGGAGCTCCGGGTCAAAAGCCGCCGAATGGCAGACCTTTCCTCCACGGACCATCCCCACACAGAGGGACCACTTGGCCAGAGCCTGTGGATCCTCTCTGCCAATGTCCTCTGGGGGAGGAGCCAGCAAGCCATCCTGCCGGGCCAAACACTCCAGCCACTCTTCCATGATTCCCCCTACCGGCGTGCTGTTGCCATCCCCCATCTTGGGCAAGAAGGCGACCTGTCCGCCGCTTGCAAGACCCCCCAAGTACCCGTAGCGCTCCAGCAGAATGGTGCGGGCTCCCTGCCGTGCTGCCGCCAAAGCCGCCGCTGTCCCCGCCGATCCGCCCCCCACCACCAGAACATCGGCCCGGTCATAGACCGGAAGGCTTCTGGCAGCTTCTTGGACTGTATTCTTCACGCTTCCACCTCCGTTAAAGGATAATCTGGCCCATTTTATCTTTTATTTCTACTATCACTATAATACAGATCTTCCGGTAATCAAAATTGTTATTTGTTATCCCGTGTATAGCCGGAACCTATAGGGGATTTTGGGATGCTTGCATTTCCAAGGGGTGCGGTTCATTTTTGCCATGCCAAACCCTTGCAGAAGCCCGTCCCGTGGGGCGGCCCCATTGTGAGGAACACCCGGGAAGAGCTGATGCATGCTTTTTTCGAGCGGGAGCGCGGCACCTTTATGCAGGAAAGCGTCAAGCCAACCTCCACGAATTAAGGCCCGGATTCGATTCATCTTCCGGAAAATCGGTTCCGGCGGGCATAATTTCCCCCGGCCTGTGAATGCTATAAAAAACAGGCGGAAAGGATATGGTTTCATGGAATTTGACACGCAGGACTATTTGAAGAAGGCTCTTTTGGATACGCAGGAAAGAGTCCGGGACTTTATGAACTATGCGGAGCAAGTAGATGGCGGGGAGCTGCAAAAGTTTTTTCGCAATTACGCCGAATCGGAAAGCCGGCAGGCACAAAAGATGCGGTCCTATCTGGACCAGCAGAAATAGCAAGGCCAAGCGCTTCGGAATACGGAGCGCTTTCCTTTTGTCTGGCCTGTGGCGGAATGGGCCAATGATAAATCCGGCAAAAACGGAAAAGCTAACAAGGGCGGTTGGTTCCACCCCTTGGAATCATCGCCTGAAATAAAGGGGGAATTGCAATGTCCAAGGAAAGCGCGTATTTTCAGCTCAGCTCGGTGGGCAAGCGCGACGCCAAGGAGCTAAAGCGGCAACTGGATGCCTTCCACGGCGTCATATCCGTCAGCGTCAACACCGAGCAGAACACGCTGGCGGTGGATTACGACAACACCGGAATTTCCTGCGGCCGGTTGGAACAACGGCTCCGGCAGCTGGGGTATCCGGTGGAATCCTGCCAGACAGAACAGCACAGAATGTAGGTGAAAGCAATGAGCAGCAGTAACCATAAGAGGAAGAACACCAAGCAAAACAAAAAGCAGGACGGCAAGTTCCCGTCTAAGAACGTGAACCACGATCCGCAGGCAGAAAGCGCCCGGGCCAAGTTTGGCCTGAACACCAGCTCCGACGGAAACCGCAAAACAAACGGTTAACTCGGCGGATGACGGCACAGGCCGCATCCCAACACAGTCAGATAGCGCAGGGGGTATCTTTATGAACAGAGACCAGTTAATTCAGCAGGTAAAGAGCGAATACGCCCGGTTGGCCCGGCTGGAAAACAGCGAGCATTTTTCCCACCAGTCCTACAGCGCCACATCACCGGAAGCCTATTACGAAAAGGCGCTACAACAGGCCATCCGGGATATTTCCGCCGGAAAGTTTGACGACTGCGGCTCAGGCCAGCAGGTGGTGGAGCGGATTGCCAACCACAAACCCAAATCCCGGCGGATTCAGGACACCATTGAATCCACCCTCCACAATATGGAAGCCGCACAGGAGATCATCGCCTCCACAACCGACAATAAAACCGCCCGGCAATTGCAGGAAGCCAATCAGCGCCGGGCCGACATCATCCCATCCATGATCCGGGAGATGAAGGAAGAAAAGGCCCGGGAAGAACTGAAGTCCGACAGCCCCAACATCATCGGCGGCGGCGGGAAGGGGTAGCAGTCCCCTTTTGCCGTGATAGCACACAACGAGTGTCCTTCCCATGGTCGGGGAGGGCACTCGCTGTCTGTGTCGCTTATATCGTCAGGGCTTGAGGTAGGCGTACCCTTCCATTTGGCGGTCAGCCAGCTCCCGCACTCCCGCAGGCACCACGGTAACAAAGGCAGGAAGCTGGTCAGCGGCAATGTTAAGCCCCCTCATGGAGTGATTGCAGGCCGCAAACCGGATGCCCTGCCACGCCAGCGCCTCCAGATCGGAAAAATAAGCGGCGCTGTATTCCGGCAAATAGCCTTTCACCGCCTCGGAGTTGGCCACCACCTCTATGGCCGGGCCGGGGACTTTCCCCTTGTAGGATGCCGCCAGATTGGCAGCGTTGTTGAGGAGCAGACGCCATTTTGGCAGCTCGTCAATATGAAATATCACCTTAGGCTCCATAATCCTTCCCCTTCTGCCATCGATAACGGTCTTTCTCCCCGCGGGGGAAAGCTTCCGTGTCAGGTTTAATCTACCATCCCTTGGGAAAATTTGCAACCTCGTGACGCAACAAAGGGAAGGAAGCCTTGGCTCCCCTCCCCTTATTTTGCTAGGACCAGAACATCCAATAATCCAAAAAGTTGGGAAAAATGTCCGGTTCGTCCTTCTTCAGCCCTTCCACCCGCAGGAACTCCTCCCACTCTTCGCTTTTGGGAGCCCTTCCCGCCTGAAAGTAGAAATCGGGATAAAAGAAACCGTCCTCATCCATTGACTGCATAGGATCTTCATAAGGCGTGGTCGCCATAGCGTCACCTCCGTATTTCATGGGGATAACGTTAGTATGCGCAGCAGTTCAAAGCCCTATGAAAGAAGATTTTGTTAAAATAATAAGCTTAAGCTATTCGTCCAACAGGGTATCAATCAAAAAGCGGGGACGCCCCTTGACTTCGGCGTAGATTTTGCCTATATAGGCTCCCACCAGACCCAAAGCCGCCAGTATGACCCCTGCCAAAAGCCACAGGGAACCCATCAGAGGTCCCCAGCCACGGAAGGGCCAGCCCAGCAGGCAGGCCAGCAAGCTATACAGGCTGAACAGCAGGCTCAGGGCGGCGATGGTCAGGCCCGCTCCCCCCAGCAGCTGCAAGGGCTTGACGGAAAAGGAGGTGACGCCGTCCCAGGCAAAGGCCAGCATTTTTTTGAAAGGATACTTGGATTCCCCGGCAAACCGCTCCGCCCGCTTGTAGGTGACAATGGCAGAAGGGTACCCGATGAGGGGAACCATTCCCCTCAAAAACAAGTTGACCTCAGGGAATTTTGCCAGCCCCCCCAGAGCCCGGCGGCTCATCAGGCGGCAGTCGGCGTGGTTGTAGACCACATCTACCCCCAAAAATTTCATCCCCTTGTAGAAGCCCTGAGCCGTGGCCCGCTTAAAGGTGGAGTCGGTTTCCCGGTCCGAGCGGACTCCGTACACCACGTCGCAGCCCTTTGCCCTCTCTTCCAGAAAGCCGTCGATGACATCGATATCGTCCTGCAGGTCGGCGTCCATGGAAATGATGATGTCGCAAAGGTCCTTGGCCGTCATCAAACCGCAAAGCAAGGCGTTTTGATGCCCCCGGTTCCGGGAAAGCTTTACCCCGGAAAACAGCTTGTCCTCCCGGTGCAGGTCGGAAATCATAGCCCAGGTATTATCCCGGCTGCCATCATCCACCAACAAAATTCGGCTGTTGGTGGCAATTCGTTCCCTGTGGATCAGCTCCTCCAGCTTTGCCTTCAGCCGCTTGGCGGTTTCGGGCAGAACTTCCTGCTCGTTGTAACAGGGAATCACCATATAAAGACGTTCCGGCATAGTATGTCCTTTCGTTGTGGTAATCAGGGGCCGGGTGTCGGACGCAGCGGAACGGCAACTGCGCCCCAAAGCCGTGACCCGGAAGCAACAGAAAGCTCTCACCCACCCAGAGGCGAGGTTCTCGGCGGTTGAGTTAGCTCCAATTATTGTTACCATGGACCAAACCACCGGATTTTATACCGTGAGCGGTCAGTTTCTCTTTTTCCCCCGGCAGACCACCGCCAGCAATTGGGGTCCCGCATTGATGGCAATGCAAGCCCCCGCCTGATAGACAGGGGGCGTGGGAAGCCCGACCTTGCTCTGAATAGCCTCGGCCAGCTGCCGGCCGTACTGGGGCTCCCTGCCGTATACCACCAGCATCGGGGCCTGAAGGTCGGTGCAGTTGTCCAGATAGGCCTGCAAAATCCGGGGAGCTACGTTTTTTCCCCCCCGAACCTTATCAATGACCTTGGTGCCTCCCCCAATCATGGAGATGACGGGCCGAAGCCCCAGCACATCCCCCACAAAGGCGGCGGCAGCGCTGATACGCCCCGACTTCCTGGCGTATTCCAAGGTGTAGCAGCCCAGATAAACTTCCACTGTGGAAAAGTAGTCCTCCAGCCAGAGGAGGATTTCCTCCGCTTCTGTTCCGCTTTTGGCCATTTTGGCAGCCTGCATGGTGGGCCAACCATAGGCCAGAGAGTAGGTTCCGGAATCCACAATGTGAATCTCCAGCTTTTTCCGGGCCCCCGGAATATCGGCGTAAAAGCGGTCCCGTGCCATGTGGGCGGCAGCGTTGACGCCCGATCCCCCGGCGTTGATGGTGACGTTGATCAGATGGGTGTAGCCCTTTTCCATGGCGCCCCGGTAGCAGGCAAAGTAATCCTGCTCGGGAATGCGGCTGGTGACGGGAATTTCGCTGGCCCCGTCCAAAATATCGTAGAACTCTTCGATGGAAAAGCTCTTGCGCTCAAAGTATCCCTTGCCGTCCACCGCAATGGGAATGCTGAGCATTTCTATGCCCAGAGCTTCCAAATCCTCCTGAGGAATATCGCTGGCGGAATCGGTGACTATTTTAATCTTCTGCATCAAACAAAAGGTCCTCCGTCTTTCGGTATGGATTGGGCGGAAATGAAGCCCTTGGTTTTCAGTGCGGAAAATCCCTGCTGGCGCAGGGCCTCGTAAACGGCGACCGCCACCGTGTTGGAAAGGTTCAGGCTTCTGGCTCCTTCCAGCATGGGTAGCCGGACACACTGCGAATAATACTTGCGCAGCAGTTCTTCTGGCAGGCCTGCATCCTCCCGGCCAAAGACAAGATAGCTTCCGTCAGGATAGATAGCCTGACTGTAGTTCCGCTCTGCCTTGGTGGAAAAAAAGAAGCAGGATTGAGGCCTTTCTGCCTTAAAAAAAGCGTCCAGATTGTCGTGATAGCGAATATCCAACAAATACCAGTAGTCCAGCCCCGCCCGCTTGAGCTTTTTGTCGTCTACCGAAAACCCCATGGGTTGCACCAGATGCAGTACGGAACCGGTGGCGGCACAGGTGCGGGCGATGTTGCCGGTGTTCTGGGGAATCTGCGGCTCCACCAGAACAATATGTAGCTTTTGCAAGCGTTTGTCCTCCAGATAAAAGTTAAGCCCTGTATTTCTTTCGAAAGGGATGCCCAGCCGCTGCGGATGTTAGGTTCTTCACAGCATGAAACCCGCCCGCCGCCTTCTTTTTTGGCGCAAAGGAGCCCGTCTTTTCTCCACCCGTTACCGGGTTTTGCAAATACAGGCGATTGGCACCATTCCTACTTTAGCATGCCTTGAGTATCCAGTCAAGAATCAGCTGTAGCGCATAACAGCCCTTCCACCGCCTTGCTGGGTGGAAGGGCATGGTAGTGTGATTATTTTTGGGGTGCTTTGACAATGCTGGCCATGGTCACGGCGGAAAGTTCCGCCTTGAGGCGATCGGAGGTATGTTCGAACATGTAGTGGAAGGGACATTTTTTATCCGGTACGCGGTTGCACTGGTGATTGGCCAGAACACATCGGTTAAGAGCCAACGGCCCTTCTATGGTCTCTAAGATTTCGTACATGGTAATTTCTTCCAATGGTTTTGCAATCTCGTAACCGCCTTGGGAGCCCTTATAGGAACGAACAATGCCTGCCGCCACCAGTTTGCGCAGTATTTTAAGCGAAAAACGCAGTGTTACGCAGGCTCTTTCGGCAATGGTTTTTGCCTCCATCCGGCCCTCCTGACGCGCCAGAGTGTCTACAATGCGCAGGGCGTAATCCGCCTCTAAAGTAATGTGCATCAGTTTAATCCTCTCCTGTCTACCAGACCCCTTGATCCGGCGTTGCCAGAATGCGGCAACAGGCCACTGCTCCGGTGCCCTATTGCATAAAGGTGTAGGCGTTATTCAAAGTATCGTCTTGACCTAAAATGGCTGAATCCCTTTGGCCGGGGCTGGCATCAAGGAAGCTTAAAGCTGTCCTTGAGCACCACAATGCGGTTAAAGGTTCCCTCGTGGTGGGAGTCCACACAAAAGTATCCTGTGCGAACAAACTGGAACCGCTCCCCCGGCTTTGCACCCGCCAATGAGGCCTCCAACCTGCAGCCTGTCAGCTTTTGCAGGGACTCGGGGTTAAGGTAATCCAGATAGTTGGTGCCATCCGGCACATCTCCTACATTTTCCAGAGTAAAGAGGTTTTCGTACAAATTGAGATCGGCTTCCACGCAGTGGTCGGCGCTGACCCAATGGATGGTTCCCTTTACCCGGGGGCCTTCGGTCCGCGGGCCGTTTCCGGTTTCCAGATCGGCGGTGCAGCGCAGCTCGGTGACGTTTCCGCCATCGTCGGTGATCACTTCGTCGCAGCGGACGATATAGGCTCCCATCAGGCGGACTTCGCCGCCCAGCCGCAGTCTCTGGTATTTGGGAGGCGGGTCGAGGGAAAAGTCCTCCCCTTCAATATACAAATCGTGGGAAAAGATCACGTCCCTGGTGCCGCTTTCGGGGTCCAGAGGGTTGTTGGGCAGGGGGAAGGTCTCGGTTTTGCCCTCTGGATAGTTGGTAATCACCAGTTTGATGGGCTTGGTCACCGCCATCCGGCGCGGAGCCGTCTGGTTCAGCTCTTCCCGGATGCAGTATTCCAGCAGGCGGATATCCACCACCGAATAGGTTTTGGCCACGCCGGCCCTGCGCACAAACTCAATGATGGAGGCGGGGGTGTAACCCCGGCGGCGTAAACCGCTGAGAGTGGGCATTCTGGGGTCGTCCCAGCCGTCCACCCGCCCGGTTTCCACCAGCTCCCGCAGGTAGCGCTTGCTCATGACAGTGTTGGTGATGTTAAGCCGCGCAAACTCAAACTGGCGGGGGGGCTTTTCGAACCCGATGTTTTCCACCACCCAGTCGTAAAGGGGGCGGTGATTTTCGAATTCAATGGAGCAGAGGGAGTGGGTGATTCCCTCCAGCGCATCCTGAATGGGGTGGGCGTAATCGTACAAAGGATAGATGCACCATTTGTCCCCCTGCCGGTGGTGGGAAACATGAAGGATGCGGTAGATAGCCGGGTCCCGCAGGTTCATATTGGGGGAGGACATGTCAATTTTGGCCCGCAGAGTGCGGGTGCCGTTTTCGAACTCTCCGTTCTTCATCCGCTGGAACAGGTCCAGATTTTCTTCCACGCTGCGGTTCCGGTAGGGGCTGTCCTTTCCCGGTTCGGTCAGGGTGCCCCGATACTCCCGCATCTCGTCGGGAGAAAGGTCACAAACATAGGCCTTGCCCTCTTTGATCAGCTGGATGGCAAAGTCGTAGCACTGGTCAAAGTAATCGGATCCGTAGTAGATGCCGCCGGAAGGGTCGCAGCCCAGCCAGCGCAAATCCTCCTCAATGGAGCGGACGTACTCGTCGTCCTCCCGCACGGGGTTGGTGTCGTCGTACCGCAGGTTAAACAAACCGCCGTATTTTTGTGCGGTGGAGTAGTTGATCCAGATGGCCTTGGCGCTGCCGATATGCAGATACCCGTTTGGTTCCGGCGGAAAGCGGGTGTGAATCTGCCGGGAAAAGCCCGCTGCTAAATCGGCGTCTACAATATCGTGAATGAAGTTGGAAATCTCTTCGCTCATGGTGTTCCCCCCTGGTGATTTTGCCCGTGATTTGGTATAGTTTTACTCCAAAGCGGACCGCATTATACGCCGTGCCCATCGGCCCGCGTTTTGTATTGGTTGAATGTGGTTAACAATTCCCGCGGGAGTCTCCGAGAGAAGCCGACTGCCCTTCCCCCGCAAACATCCCTTTCCGCCAAAGGACGCAAACGGCGCTTCTGCTGCAGGTGATGCTTTCTCTTCACCAATCGCTCCCACATCTGGCTTCTGCCGGAAATCCAGGACCAAGCTCTGCTGCCGTTCTCAAGTGTTGTTCCAAAGCCGCGGAGCTTGCCCCCGATTCTTCGTTTGTTCACAATGGCCACCCCGCTTGAAGCCATTCTTACGAAATACTCCTCAAAAGGGGAAAGCGGTTTTTGCCGCAAAACCGCTCAGCCACAGAAATTTTCCTTGGCTACTTTCTGGTTATTATACCACAGCCTGTCTCAAGTGGCAAGAAAATCACAAGGCCGCATTTTTGTGGCGCCGACACAACGGATGCCCGCGAACTGTTGTTACAACTTTGCTTTGGACTTTTCAGGCATCGGCCACGGCATTGTAAAGCAAAAAAGGCACACCGCGAACACGGTGTGCCTTTTTATGTATGCCGGGGTTACTTTAAAAAGATGGGTAAAAATACCACCGATACAATGGTCATCAGCTTGATGAGGATGTTGAGAGAAGGTCCGGAAGTATCCTTAAAGGGATCGCCTACCGTATCCCCCACCACTGCGGCCTTGTGGGCCTCGCTGCCCTTGCCGCCGTGGTTGCCTTCTTCAATGTACTTCTTGGCGTTATCCCAGGCTCCGCCGGCGTTGGACATGGTAATGGCCAACAGGACACCGCAGACCAGAGAGCCGGCCAGCAGTCCGCCCAGAGCCTCCACCCCCAGAATGCGGCCGGTGGCAATGGGAACCACCACCGCCAGCAGGGCTGGAATCACCATTTCCTTCAGGGCGGCAGCGGTGGAAATATCCACGCACCGGGCATAGTCGGGCTTGGAAGTGCCCTCCATAATCCCCGTATCCTCCCGGAACTGGCGGCGCACTTCTTCAATCATATCGCAGGCAGCCTTGCCCACACTCTTCATGGTCAGAGCCGAGAACAGGAAGGGCAGCACACCGCCGATGAGCAGTCCCACCACCACGTGGGGGTCCAGCAGGTCAATCTTGCTCAGGCCCGCGATCTGTGCGTAGGAGACAAACAGCGCAAGAGCGGTAAGGGCGGCGGAACCAATGGCAAACCCTTTGCCGATGGCGGCAGTGGTATTGCCTACGCTGTCCAGTTTATCGGTGATGGCCCGGACGTTTTCCGGTAATTTGGACATTTCGGCAATGCCCCCCGCATTGTCGGCAATGGGGCCGTAGGCGTCTACCGCCACCACCACCCCGGTGGTGGAGAGCATGCCCACCGCAGCCAAGGCGATTCCGTAGAGGTCGGCAAAGTAGTAGGAGGCAAGGATTCCGGCGGCAATCAGGAGAATAGGGCCCACGGTGGAAAGCATTCCCACAGCGTAACCGTCGATGATGGTGGTGGCGGGGCCTGTTTCCGCCTGTCTGGCAATTTCCTTCACCGATTTGTAATCGGAGGAGGTGTACCGCTCGGTGAGGGCTCCCACCGCCACCCCTACGATCAGGCCCACAGTGATGGCTCCAAAGCTCTTCAGATCACCAAACAGGGCCTTACTGAGAAAGAAGGAAGCCACCATCACAATCAAAGCGCTGGCATAGGTTCCCATATTCAGAGCGGTGGCGGGATTCTGATCCTCTTTGCCGCCCACCAAAAAGATGGCCAGAATGGAGGCCGCCACTCCAATGGCTGCCAGCAGCAGAGGAAAGATAATTCCCGGCACCGCGGCAACACTTGGCATGGAGACCGCCAGAGCAATGGCGGAAATAATGGAACCCACATAGCTTTCGAACAGGTCGGAGCCCATGCCCGCCACGTCGCCCACATTATCCCCCACATTGTCGGCAATGACAGCGGGGTTGCGGGGATCGTCCTCGGGGATTCCGGCCTCTACTTTACCGACAAGGTCTGCGCCCACGTCGGCGGCTTTGGTGTAGATGCCTCCCCCCACCCGTCCGAACAGAGCGATGGAGGAAGCTCCCAGTCCAAATCCTGTGAGCATCTCGGCGTTTTCCAGCCCCAGTACCATCAGCAGGGCGCCCAGCCCCAGAATGCCAAGGCCCACCACACACAGGCCCATGACAGCGCCGCCCCGGAAGGCGACTTTCAGAGCAAGGCCCATGCCGTGGTTCTTGGCCGCCGCAGCGGTGCGGACATTGGCGCGGGTGGCGGTGCGCATTCCAAAGAATCCGGCCAGAACCGAAAAGACAGCCCCCAGCAAAAAGGCGATGGCCGTGGGCAAATCGATGAGGAAGCAGAGCAGGGCAAACATCAGCACCGCAAACACCACAATGGTGCGGTATTCCCGCATCAAAAAAGCCATAGCCCCCTCCCGTATGTAAGAAGCGATCTCCTTCATACGATCGGTGCCTTCGTCATTCTTTCCAATCCAGGACGAAATGCCAAAGGCCACCAACAGAGCTACGGCCCCCGTAACCGGTACCAGGAACACCAGGTTTTCAAGCATAACTACCATCTCCTTGTTTGTTTTCCGGAGGCGGCAATGCACCTATGGTGCCGTCCCGGGGACAATACGGGACCTATGGAGTCCTCCCTTCGTCAAACGGAGGTTTTCCCATCGGTCCCTGTCAGCAGGTGCATCTATTAGTATGTATTATACAGGATAGCAATAAAAAAGCCAATGCCTTGTAGTCTTTTTTGTTAGTTTCATGTATATTTCTTTTTTGAGGGCATGACTTTTGGCATTTTTTACAAAATAAAAACCTAAGATTCGACGAAATACGTATTTTCAGTGTTTTGATCTATGATCAATTCAGGACCCCGCAACAAAAAATCCCCTCCGATGCCGCTTGGTCCAGCATCGAAGGGAATTTGCAATTCTTAAAATTCTATGAAACATAAATGCAGAAAGAAGGCTGATGGGGTCGGGGTGGATGTTTGGTTTAGCCGATACCACCCAAAGCAACGCCAGCGATGAGGGCGATCAGGGCCAGAGGCACATAGATGTACTTGCCCAAGGGGATAAACCAGTTGCCCACAGGCTTCTTTGCGCCCGCGTTGACGGCCTCCAAGGTTTTTTCCTTGCCCACCACCCAGAAGAACATGATACCAGCCAGCATGGCGCCCAGAGGGCAGATGTAGATGGAAACAACGTCCATCCACGGGGAGGTAATGCCCTGAATGCACACCGACACAATGCAGCCCAGAACGCCGATGGCAGCCACAGAGTGCAGGCGCTTCATGCCAAACTTTTCTTGCAGGGTGGCCACAGGAGCCTCATACAGGTTGATGAGGGAGGTGACCCCGGCAAAGAGCACGCAGATATAGAAGATGGCACCCACAATCCGGCCGCCGGGCATCCCGTTAAACACGTTGACCAGATAGACGAACATCAGTCCCGGGCCGCCGGAAGAAAGCTCGGCGCCGCCTGCCGCCATGGCGGGGATGATGACGAATGCAGCCAGCAGAGCCGCCAGACTATCAAAGACAGCCACGTTGCGCGCGGAGGAAAGGACATCCTCTTCCTTACTCAGGTAAGAGCCGTAGATCACGCTGCCGTTGCCGGCTACAGACAGGGAGAAGAAGGCCTGCCCAAAGGCAAAGATCCACACTTCCCAGTTGGCCAGTCCGACGGGGTCCAAGGTAAAGATGTACTTGTAACCCGCGTGGGAGCCGGGCAGAGTAAACACATAGATGCCCAGAGCCACAAACAGGAAGAACAGCGCCGGCATCATGATTTTGTTGGCCTTTTCAATGCCGCCGGCAATTCCCATGGCCATAATGACCATACTGGCGGCCAAACCAATGATCTGCCACAGATTGTTACCCGCGCTGCCGCTAAACACGGTAGCCATGCTCTCGCCAAGGCTGGCAGTCTCCGGAGCGGTGGCTCCAAAGGTGCCTCCGATAGCGGCCATATCGGTACCCAAGGCATACAGCCCGCCGGAAAGAGACAAGAACGTATACTTAAAGATCCAGCCCACCACTACGGTGTAGCCGATAGCCAGAGCCAGAGACCCGATCACGGGAATGATGCCGATGGCCTCACCGACTTTTTTCTTGCCGGTACGTGCCTCGGTGCATTGACCAAAAGCGCCGATTGGGCCTGCGCCGGCGGCGCGCCCCAGGGAAAACTCACCGATGACGCCGGAGGCGGCAATCAGGACGACGAAAATACCATAGGGAATCAGGAAAGTCAACCCTCCATATTTGGAGACCATGATGGGGAAACGCCAAATGTTGCCCATACCTACCGCAGAACCGATACAGGCGAGGATGAATCCCCATTTGCTTTGGAATCCATCGCGTTTTTCCAGGATCGTTTCAGGAGCTGACATAACACTTTCACCTCTCTACTAAATTGTCGCACTGTGGGTTTTCGTTTTCTACCAAGCTTCTTTCCCAAATACAAAGAAAAAGGGCATCTGCCGGGGTCGATATAAACTTGCGGATGCCCTTTCTCTGCTGTACGCTTCTCCGTGGCACAGTTACGTTACAATGTGTTTTACCATGTTGCCGCAGGGGCAACACAGGCCGCAATACGCTTTGCGAAGCTTATTTGTTGGAATACGGCTCCAAGAAAGCATGGAAGTGGCGCATGGGCAAATTGTGGCCCATGGTGATCTTCATGTTGGGGATGCTGTCGCGGTCCTCGTACAAAGCCTTGACCGCGGCAATGACATAGTCCAGATGCTCCTGGCTGAGCTGGCTGCGGTTGATGGCAAAGCGGACCACGTTGCAGACCTCCGCCTGCTGCTCGGGAGTCTTGAGGTCATACTCCATGGAGTAATCCCCCAGCTCGGACACACGGATGCCGTAGCGGCGGATCAGTTCCAAGCTAAAGCCCTGACCGGCAAAGGTCTCGTGGCCCCGCTTGTTGTCAAAAAACTCATCCATGTTGATGTACACTCCGTGTCCGCCGGCAGGCAGCACAACGCCCTTGACCCCGGCCTGATAAAATCCCTGCGCCAAATACTCGCACTGCTTAATCCGCTCGTCCAAGTAGTTGAAGTTGCAGCACTCGTAGAGTCCGGCGGCCAGAGCCATAATGTCACGGCCGGACATGCCGCCGTAGGAATCGTTGCCGTAGCAGGAAATCTGCCGGACCTTCAGCAGGATGCCCACATCAGTCTTGACGCTGCCGTCGGGATTGAAGTCGGAGAAGTTCTTCCAGAAGAGGCCCTTGTCCCGGAAAGCGAGGATGCCGCCCATGTTGGAGTGGCCGTCCTTCTTCAGGGAAGCGGTGAAGCCGTCGCAGTAGGAGAACATCTCTGTGGCGATGGCGGCGATGGACTTGTCGGCGTAGCCTT
>CALCSA010000076.1 GCA_937894185.1 uncultured Clostridia bacterium
GCCCCGAAATCAGGCGGCGCAGCTCCTCCCGGGTGTAGGTTTTACCGGTTCCCAAAATCTCTACCGCCGTCATAATCAGGCCCGGGGTGCAGAATCCGCACTGGACGGCGGCTTCCTCCACAAAGGCTCGTTGAATGGGGGTCAGCTCGCCATCGGGGCGGTTCAGGCCCTCCACCGTCAGGATGGATTTACAGTCGGCCCACAGGGAAAGGTAGATGCAGGTGTCCACCGATTTGCCATCAATCAGCACGGTGCAGGCACCGCACTCCCCTACCTCGCAGCCCTTTTTGACACTGGTCAGGCCCAGACGGTTCCGCAAGGTATCGGCAAGGGATTCCCGCTCGTCCACCGCCACCTGCCGGGGCATCCCGTTGACTGTCATGTTGATGATGGTCATAGCGGCTCACCTCCCGCGTATTTCACTGCCTGGGCAGTGGCTCTGCCGGACAGCTCGCAGACCAGACGCTGCCGGAATTCCTTGGAGGCCCGCCAACTGGTGCGGGGACTAACCTCCCCGAGGGCCAGCTCGCCGATTTCCTCCAGCAGCCGGGAGGACACCGGCCTGCCTATCACCGCCGCTTCGGTTTTGCGGCAGCGGGTGGGGGTGGGAGCCGCCACCCCAAAGGCCAGACGGTAATCGGCTATGGTTTGCCGGTCCTCCTCCAGCCGCAGGCTGACGGCGCAGCCCAGCGTGGCAATATCCATGGCATTGCGCTGGGCGTATTTGATGTAATGTCCCCCAAAGCCTTGGTAGTCCTTTGGGGAAATACGGATGGCGGTGAGGACTTCTCCCCGGTTTAAATCCACCCGGCCGGGACCTTTGTAAAACTGTTCCAAGGGCAGGGTGCGAATACCGTCCCTTCCCGTAATCTCCAGCTGAGCCCCCAAAACCAGCAGGGCGGAGGCGCTGTCGGCGCTGGTGACGCCGTTGCATACATTGCCGCCGATGGTGGCTACATTGCGCAGCTGGGGGCCTCCCGCCTGATCCACTCCATGACCCAGCACCGGGATATGCCGCTGGATCAGAGGATGCTCGGCGATCCGGGTAAAGGTCTCTCCCGGGCCTATTTTGATAGTCCCGTCCTCCTCCATCACAATGCCGGTGAGCTCCTGTAGGTCGTTGATGCTGACCAGAGTGCAGCCCGCCAGCTTGCCTTCCCGAACTTTAATGAGGACGTCGCTGCCCCCGCTGATCAGAATAGAGCCTTCCATCTGATGCAGCGCCCGAATCGCGTCCTTTACATCACTTGCCCGATAGATTTCCCGAAAGTCAAACATCTTCCCCACCTGCCTTTTTGAGTAATCCCGCCTGTTCAAAGGCTTCCACCAGCTTTTGAGGGTTGAGGGGGAGACTGTCTACCGCAACGCCGGTGGCGTGGAGCAGGGCGTTGCGCACCGCCGGAGCCACCGGAATGGCGGGGGGTTCACCCAGCGCCTTGTTGCCGTAGGGGCCGGTGGGGTCTACCGTCTCCACAAACTCCACGTGGAGCTCGGGGGTATCCAAGGAGGTGGGCAGCTTGTAGTCCAGCAGGTTGTTGTTCAGGGGCACCGCCTTGTCGCTATAGAGGAGCTGCTCCCCCAAGGCATAGCCCAGCCCCATGCTCATCCCTCCGTGGACCTGAGCCTGCGCCAGCTGGGGATTGATGAGCACGCCACTGTCGTGGATGTTGACGATGTCCAGCACCTTTACCTTTCCCACGGGAAGATCCACCTCCACCTCGGCAAAGCAGACCCCAAAGGCATAGGTGTTGTCGGTACAGTGAATACTTTCCTCGGCGGTGATGTGCAGGGGATGTTCCAGACTGTAGAAGGCCTCGGTAGCCAGAACATCCAGCGCTATCAGGTTGTTGCCTTGAGCATCCCGAATGTTGCCTCCCTCCAGCCGCAGGGTATCGGCGGATTTTTCCAACAGGCCGGAGGCGTAATCCAGAATCCGCCGCTTCAGACTTTGGGCCGTCTTTTGAAGAGCCATGCCGCTGACATAAGTCTGGCGGGAAGCATAGGCTCCCGTATCAAAGGGGGTGACGTCGGTGTCCTGCTGGGAGACGATGTGAATATCCTCCGGACTAAGATCCAGCTCCTGAGCCGCCATTTGGGTAAAGACGGTATCCGCCCCCTGACCGATTTCCGTAGCCCCCATCTGAAGCTGCACCGTGCCGTCCTGATTGAGGATCATCCGACAGGAGGCGGTTTCCAGCGAGATGGGGTGGACTCCCGTCTTGTAGCTGAAGATGGCCATCCCCACCCCTTTGCGCAATGGCCCTGTCTGATTCTGATAAGCGGCCCGCTTTTTGGCCCAGCCGATGTGCTCCGCTCCCCGCCGTATGCAGTCCCGCAGGCCGCTGACATAACAGGTGATGCCGGTGCCCGGGTCCACGTAGCCTTCCGGCATGGCGTTCTTCAGCCGCAGCTCCATAGGGTCCATCCCCAGATGCAGGGCCAGATCGTCCACGGCGGATTCCAAGACAAAGCTGAGCTGGGGAATCCCATAGCCCCGCATGGCCCCTCCGGAGGCAAGGTTGGTGTAAACGGTGGTGGCCTGAGCCTCCACCACTTTTTCCTGAGTGTAGAGGTTGCGAAAGCCGTTGGCAGCATTGGCGATAATGGAGTGGCCGTGGGAAGCATATCCCCCTTGGTTGGAGTAGCCCTCAAACCGGCGGGCCACAAAGGTGCCGTCCGGCCTTGCCGCCAGCCCGATGGTGATGTCCATGGCGTGACGCACCCGGGTGCAGGCCAGCACCTCCTCCCGGGAAAGTTCCAGCCGCACGGGGCGGCCCCCCACCTGCATGGTGAGCCACGCGTTCAGAGGCTCGTAGAGCACCTCCTGCTTGTTGCCAAAGCCGCCGCCTATGTAGGGCTTGATCACCCGAATCTTCCCCCAGGAAAGCCCGGTGGCCTGCCCCACCACCCGCCGGACAATGTGGGGGATTTGGGTGGAGGTAACAAGGACAACCCGGCCCTTTTCCATCCAAGCGATGGAGACGGCTGTTTCGATGTGGCAGTGCTGCACCACCTGCACCCGGTAGGTTTTGTGGGTGCGGGCAAGGCCCTCCTCCTGTGCTGCTTGAGCGTAAGAAGGCTCCCCGATGCGAAACTCCGTCTGCTTGAGGATGTTGCCGGGGAAATCCGGGTGGAGCCGGGTGGCGCCCGGAGCCATAGCCTGTTCCACCGTGACCAGAGGAGGGTATTCCTCGTACTCTACCTCAATCAGGCGCAGGGCCTGCTGGGCGGCGACCTCGTTTTCGGCGATGACGGCGCCGATGTCGTCCCCCCACACCCGCACCCGGGTGTTGAGCAGTCTGCGGTCGGCCACATCCTGATGGCTTTTGTCGGTGGACCATGGGTGGCCTGCTGTGGGGAACAGGAATTCGGGGCCGTCAAAGCAGGTGAGGATTTTGACCACTCCCGGTACAGCCAGTGCCTTTTCCAGATGGAAGCGTTTCACCACGCCGTTGGCGATGGTGCTGCGAATCACCCGGGCCACCAGGGTGCCGGGCCGTTCCAGATCGGCAGTGTACATGGCCCGGCCTGTTACCTTTTCGCAGGCATCCACCCGGGAGATGCTTTTGCCAACGCTCATAAGGCAGCGCCCCCTTTGGTTGTTGTTGCACCAATTTTACCATTTTTACCATAGGTTCGCAATGGAAAATCATAGTTTCTGCTAAAAAACATTGACCCTTACCTCTGATTTGGAAGCAGTCCTTCACAAAGCAGTTTTTTTCCCACCGCCGTCCCTTTCCACAGAATCCCGGACTTTGCAAAATCCGCCTTGGAGTGCCAAGGCTTTTCTGCTATACTATTTGAGAAACCTTTGGCCGGCCGGTATCCCGGTGCAAACCGCCGGACAAAACTCCTACATTATATTGAGAACAGGATGATTCTTTTTGCTGCAAGCCTTTATTGATTTTTTCACCCGCTATGTTCCGCCTTGGCTCACCTGTTTTTTTATCTCTATGCTGCCGGTTCTGGAGCTGCGGGGCGGGCTGATCACCGCGTCCCTGCTGGGAGTTCCCTGGGTGCAGGCCACGTTTGCCTGCGTTTTGGGCAATATCCTGCCGGTACCGGTAATTTTGCTCTTTGTCCGCAAGGCCCTTTCCCTGCTGGGGGAAACCAGAACCTTTGGCCGGGTAGCCTCTCACTTTGAGCAAAAGGCTCTGCACAAAGGAGCCGAGCTGCTGGAAAAATACCCTCACCGCATTCTGTTCGGCCTGTTTGCCTTTGTGGCCATTCCCCTACCCATGACCGGAGCGTGGACGGGTTCTCTCATCGCCGCTTTTTTGGGCCTGCCCCTTAAACGCTCCTTCCCCCCCATCGCTTTGGGAGTGCTCTGCGCCGCCTGCATTATGCTGCTGCTGGCCTACGCCTTCCCCTCCATGATGGGCTTTCATGTATAAGATGAATCAGGCCGATTCAAGTTTAGCATTTCTTCCCCACGGTTCCCACTGCCTTGCGGAAGGGAAAAGGGCGAGAATCAGATGAAAAACGTTCGGATTATCGGAATCGACCCGGGCTATGCCATTGCGGGCTGGGGAGTGCTGGACTATACCGGAAACTCCTTTCAGGCGGTGGATTACGGGGCTATCCTCACCAAGGCGGGTCTGCCCTTTGAGGAGCGGCTGGAGATCATCTATCGGGAGCTTTCCGAAATTTTGGAGCGGTACCAGCCGGTTTCTTTAGGGCTGGAAAAGCTCTACTTCACCAAAAACAAAACCACCGGTATCGATGTGGCGCAGGCCCGGGGAGTCATCCTCCTATGCGCCCGGCAGCATGGGCTTTCCATTGGAGAGTATACCCCCCTACAGGTGAAGCAGGCGGTGACCGGCTATGGTAAGGCGGAGAAAAATCAGGTGATGCAGATGACCAAAATGCTGCTGAACCTTCCCGCTTTGCCCAAACCTGACGACACCGCCGACGCTCTGGCCATGGCCATCTGCCACGCCCACACCTCCGGTTCCCTGCTGACAAGGAATCCGCCTCTTACCGTATAAAGCAGCGGTCCAGCCAACTTTTGGCCAGGCCGCTTTTCCTATCATGATTACATGCCAAAGATCAGCCGCACCATGACGGCGCTCATGACAAACCCCACCAAGTCGGCGGTCAGGGAGGCCGGGAGCGTGTGGCGGGGTTTGGATACCTTGGCCGCTCCGTATTATACGGCAATGGTACAAGCGGTCCAGCCAACCTTTGCCAGGTCGCTTTTTCTAATTATAATTACATGCCAAAGATCAGCCGCACCATGACGGCGCTCATGACAAACCCCACCAGGTCGGCGGTCAGGGAGGCCGGGAGCGTATGGCGGGTTTTGGATACCTTGACCGCTCCGTAGTATACGGCAATGGTGTAAAAGGTGGTCTCGCTGGAGCCTTCCATGACGCTGGCCACCCTGCCGATAAAGCTGTCGGGACCGTAGGTCGCCAGAATATCGTTGAAGATCACCATGGCTCCACTCCCCGAAATAGGCCGCAGAATAGCCAAAGGCACCACCTCTCCCGGAAGCAGAAGATACTTTGCGACGGGGTCAAAGAGGCGGACCAGAATATCCAGTGCGCCGGATGCCTTAAACATTCCCACACAGGTCATAAGAGCCACCAGAGAGGGCAGGATGTTCACCGCTGTTCCCAGTCCCTCTTTGGCTCCGTCCAAAAAGACGTCAAAGACATCCACCCCCCGGTAAATCCCATAGATCAGGATGCCGCAAAGGACCAGCGGAATGATCAGGTCGTTAAAGCTCATGGGCGCCCCCTCCTTTGTCGCGTATTGCCCTTTCTGCCTTCCAGCAGCTTTGCCACCAGAATCCCCGAGAGGATGGAGGCCCCCGACGCCACCCAAGTGGCGGGCATAATCTCCATGGGAGCCACCGAACCGGCGTTGGCCCGCAACAGGGCGGTGGTGGTGGGAATTACCTGCAGGGAAGCGGTGTTGAGCACTACAAACATACACATGTAGTTGCTGGCCTCGGGACTGTGGCGGTTGAGAATATCCAGTTGGCGCATGGCGGCAATTCCCAGAGGAGTGGCGGCGTTGCCCAACCCCAGCAGGTTAGCGGAAATATTCAGGCACATGGCCTGAGCCGCCGGGCTTTCCGCAGGCAGCCCCCGAAATAACACCCGCACCGCCGGAGCAAACAGCTTGCTGATTCTCTCGGTGATTCCCGCCTTTTGAGCAATGCGCATCATGCCGCTCCACAGAGCCATGGAGCCTGCCAAAGTAATGGCCAGCTTGACCGCTCCGCCGCACTCGGTGATCGCTGCGTTGGACACCGCGCCCATTCGCCCAAGTCCGACGCCAAACACCACAGAAGCCGCTATTAATCCCGAGAAAATCCACTTCATCATAACGTCTGTCTCCCTTATAAATCTTTGTATATCTTATGATTCAAAGCCGTTCAAACATTCCTGCCACAAACAGGGCAAAATGGGAATTGACAATTGTTGCCATTCGAGTTATAATGACAAATACCAACCAAAAAATGGAAGTTTCGATTGAATGGCTATTAAAAGGAGACTGTTTATGAAATCGACCGGTATTGTGCGGAGAGTGGATGATCTGGGAAGGATTGTACTGCCTCGGGAACTGCGTAAGTTACTGGAAATTAACGAAAAAGACGAGTTGGAAATTTTTGTGGAAGGCAGCTCCATCATTTTGCAAAAACACCAGCCCAACTGTATTTTTTGCGGAAGTTCTAACGGCGTGGAAGTTTTTAAGGGAAAGAATATCTGCGTAGACTGCTTCAAAGAGCTTTCCGCAAAAAAAAAGTAACCCCATCCATCAGTACAGTCGAACATCGGTACACAGGTGTGATGCAGGGGTTTGCACCAAAGTCGGATTGGTGCTCTTGCCCACCGGACGCTTTGCGAATTCTGCAACAGGCAATCCCAACCGGGATTGCCTGTTTTTATCGCGGTGCTGTTTCCTTCAGGCCGGGGGACACCTCCCATCCGCCAGCTTATCCTTCCAAGGAAAGCGGCGCCTGCCGCCCTTTGCGGACAAGAGTGCTATTTTCCCCACAATCTGACAAGCCCCTCTGCTATACTAATACGGCGTGACTCGGCGGGGGATTTCTTGTACATAGTTGGCTGAGCATTCATC
>CALCSA010000077.1 GCA_937894185.1 uncultured Clostridia bacterium
GAAAAGATACTGAATCATAAGCGAATATGTATCATTGGCCATCGCCGCAGGCAGTCCTTGTAAATGAATATATATTATACCATAACTTGTCTTCAAAAGCTATTGGGGAGGGGCAAAACAAAGTCCCCGGCCTGCCCATTGAGGAGGACCGGGGACACAATCGTTTACTGAGCAGCTTCGACCCGCACCGTCTTCATCACCACAGGGGTAAGAGGCGGATTGTTGCGGCCGGGAGTTTCGTCGGTGGGCACATTGCCCAGCTCCTCCAGCAGGTCAAATCCTTCGGTCATGGAGCCAAAGGCGGCGTACTGGCCATCCAGAAAGGGAGCGTCGGCATGCATGATAAAAAACTGCATGGAGGCGCTGTCGGGATGGCTGCTCCGGGCCATGGAGATGGCGCCGGTCACATGCTTGAGGGGATTGTTGACACCGTTTTGAGCGAATTCACCCTTGATGGTCTTTTCACCGGCAGCGGAGCTGCAGTCCCCGGTGGGGGAGCCGCCCTGAATCATAAAGCCCTTGATGATGCGGTGAAAGGTCAGTCCGTCATAGCGGCCGGAATTGGCAAGGCTTGTAAAGTGTTCCACGGTGATGGGGGCAATGTCAGGCCTAAGCTCCAGCTTCATAACACGGCCGTCCTCCATGGTAATGGTTGCGACGGGATGCTTCATAGGTCACCTCAGCGTATTATTTTGTCGTTGGCAGAACATCTGCGGTAGTAAAACACAGAAAGATATGGCAACGCCGGCTTTTCACCGGCTTGTGCACCATGCATTTAAGGATTGCGGGACTTGTCCTGTAAGATGTTGGTCAACTCCTCCATAAAGGAGTTGATATCCTTAAAGTGGCGGTAGACAGAGGCAAAACGGACATAGGCAACCTCGTCGATTTCCTTCAGATGCTCCATCGCCAGCTCTCCGATATAGGAGGAGGACACTTCCCGGTCCATGGAATTTTGAATTTTCTGCTGGATGCTGTCGGCGATTTCTTCCAGTTGCTTGGCGGAAATAGGACGTTTATCGCAAGCCCGCATCAGGCCTGCCAGCATCTTTTCCCGGTTAAAGGCTTCCCTGCGCCGGTCCTTTTTCACCACCATAATGGGGGTGGTCTCCACAATTTCGTAGGTGGTAAAGCGTTTTTCGCAGCTCAGGCACTCCCGGCGGCGGCGGATCTTTTCCCCCTCATCGGTGGGGCGGGAATCGATGACCTTGCTCTCGGCATAAAAGCAAAACGGACATTTCAACGGGCATCATCTCCTTGCGTCACCGCTGGCCCAGGTAGTCCTCCAATAAATCGGGAATATGGACCAAGCGCACATCGTTTTCGGCGCAGAGTCTGATAAATCGCTCCACAAACTCTTGGTTTGTATCGACATCTCCGGCGGAAAACAAGATGTTGTTATCTCCGTCCAGAACGCGAAATCCATATGTAGTATAGCTAATTTTCTCCTGTTCGTCAACCAGATTACTGCTGGTGAGCTCCATACTCAACTCCAGACTGTTGGATACTAAGGAATATCTTTTTACACACAACATGTTTTCCGTACCTCCCTCCAATTTACACCGTTCCAACCCATCGACAGATCGCCCGTCTTTTGTGCCGGAAAGGTGTTGCGGCACACACCTACTCTATCAATTAACCAATCAACAGATGTTTTAATCATACATAATTTTAATCAATATGCAAGAAAAATTCTATGCCCTTTTTCGACCCGGTCTAACAAAACACACTAAAATTTTGTACATTATTATCGTTATATGATAGTAGAAACTAGTTATTTTTTAAAGAAGTCGAAAAAGGTCGATGGTTTTGTTGCTTTTATGAGAGTGTTGATACTATGTGGGAAAGCTGGTGAAAACCCCGGGAAATTTCAACAATACCCTCAAAGTTTTCCCGATAAAGTTCCACAATCACCCCGCCAGAAAAGCCGATTTTCCGCATGATCAAAAGGAATTTGCGTATGTTAAAAGTTCCGTCGCCGGGAATCAGACAATCAGCGCCTTTCCGGTGGTCGCTCATATGAATCTGTCGAACCCGGTTTCCCAGAACGGCAGCCAGTTTTAGGGGATCGTTTCCCGAGCGCACCGCTTGCTTAACATCCAATATATACTCCACCTGTGGCAGGGATTTTTTCATATCCGCCAAAAAGTCGATTTTCCCGGAAGCGCAACGCGCCACGTTTTCCTGACAGAGATGAATCCCCATGACTTTGGCTTCTTCCCACAAAGTCAAAAACCGGCGGAAGTATTCTTCCCGGGGCAGGGGGCTTTGCTTGTGGTCCCCGTGAAACACCAGAGTGTCGGCGCCCAGCAAAGCCGCGGCTTCAAAAAAGTGTTTGTACAGTTCCACTCCTTCCTCAAATCTACGCTGATACTGGGAAAAAAACAGCATAGGCTCCATAATCGAACAGTAAGGATGCACAGAAACCACCCGGATAGCGGCATGGTCGGCAATGGCGCGCAGCCTTTTAAGGTACTGGGGTTGCAGTTCGACGGCAGCGTTGAGAAACACCTCCACACAGGCGGGCTCCAGAGCAACCAGCTGCAGCAGGCTGTCCTCTGTCACGGCAGGATAAAAGCAAGCGGTAGAAATCCCTGTAAGCAATTGTGTCATAACCTTTCGTTGCCATATATTGCGCCTTGAGACAGGTAAAGCTTTATGTTACACTGATTTTATCCAATATAGACGGGGAGGCATGGCCGCTCCGCCGGAAAGGGGGCGCTGTATGCGTCTGATGATCCATAAGTTCCTGGGGCTTTTCCGGGAGATGGGGCCCTATCCCAAACTGGCAATCCAGCTGGGTGCGGGCATGATGCTTGTCTTTTACATAGTGGGGGTGATCTCCTTGCTGTCCGCACCCTATGTGCCCAACTACTTTCATGCTGTCGCCCTTTACAGGGGATGTATGGAGGCCGCGCCTGCCAGCTTTGCCGCCGGAGTTTGCGGTGGTTTGCTGGGAGATTTGATGCTGGGCCGGGACAACCGGAGCAAGGATGACTAAGGCTGCCTGTCATGAGTCATTATAGCATGTTCATGAATATTTGCCAGCCAAAGGGAGATGCAATATCCAGCAAAAAAGCTGCTAGCCTTTGCCATGGGTGGCACCAAATGGTAGAACCCCTTCTTTCAAGCCTGCTTTTACCGGATATTAGAAACTTTGCAGGTTGCTTTACCCACCTAAGACAGTATATGACAAAGAAGGACTTCGGCATACAAAAATTCCCGGGGCTTATCCGCGGTAGGATGGCATCATCCCCTGTATGATTTCCGCCGCCCATGAACCCGGGCATTTGGCGGGGCCTTGAAGTTCTACTCCCATGATAAGCACAAAACAAATTCCCGGCGCTTACTCGGCGCCGGGAATTTCTGGTTCTTCTTTGATTTCCTGTATATAGGCAGCCAGCCGCCTCATGGTTTCGGGGCTGACTACATGCTCCATCCGGCAGGCGTCCACCTCGGCGGTGTTCTCTTCCACCCCCAGAACCCGGATCAAAAACCGCTTAAGGGTTCTGTGGCGCAGGTCCACTGCCATAGCCTGTTCCCGGCCCCGGGGGGTAAGACTGATTCGTCCATAGGGCTGCTGTTCCACCATCCCCGCCTTCTTCAGCACCGAAACAGCTTTGTTGACGCTGGGACGGGAAACACCCAGAGCATTGGCTACATCAATGGAACGGACCGGGCCGGAAAGTTCCTCCAGTCTGAAAATCGTTTCCAGATAGTTTTCGCTGGCTTCTCGCAGAATCAACGGAACCTCTGTCAAGGGGAGCCACTTCCTTTCTTGGGGGGTACATCGTCAGGGTGGTAGCTGGAACAACCATGCTTCTGGGGGCAGTCAGAGCAGCCTTCACAGCACTGGCCCCGGGACATTTTCCGCAGACTCCTAACCAGCAGATACAGGGCCAGTGCAATGACCAGCCCACACAATACAACCACTACAGCGGTCATATCCACACCTCCTTGGGCAACGGTGGTGACCGTATCAACGCATCAATCAACACGTTATACTCGGTTCACTTGAAAATACTTTGTGCTTTCAAGGCGCGACATTTGCCGCGTAGCTGCTCTGTAGCAGCTTGAATCGGATTTTATAGCGCACCTGTGGTGTGTCAGCGAGGGTCGCCCGCTGTTTTAAAACGCTTATAGTTTTAAAATGAATGGACTCTATCAGTATAGCCTATTTGGACAAAAAAGTAAATCTTATGCCACAAAGAATTTGCCAATCTGATAGATCAGCATGGAGACGACATAGGCGACTCCGGTGCCGAACAGGGCGGTTCCCAGCGCCCATTTCAGGCTGTTCATCTCCCGCTTGATGGAGACAAAGGCGGAAAGGCAGGGCATGTACAGCAGGCAGAACGCCATAAAACTAAAGGCGGAAAGGCTGGAAAAGACACCGGGGAGCATGGTGGCCAGTTCGGCCTGAGAGCCTGCGCCGTACAGCACGATCATGGAGGAGACCACCGTCTCCTTGGCCACCAGTCCCGCCAAAACCGAAACCGCCGCCTGCCAGCTTCCAAAGCCAAGAGGGGCAAAGAGAGGGGCGATAGCCCGCCCGATGGAGGCAAAGATGCTCTGGGTATTGTCCTCTACCAAATGCAGGCTCCAGTTAAAGTTTTGCAGCAGCCAGATGACCACGCTCATAGAGAAGATAATGGTCCCCGCCTTGATAAGGAACCCCTTGCATTTTTCCCAGACATGGCGGCCCAGAACGGTGGGGGAGGGGAGCCGGTAGGGAGGCAGCTCCATGACAAAAGGGGCCACCTTCCCCCGGAACAGGGTGTTTTTTAAAAGCAGCCCCGAAAGAATGGCCACCAGCATTCCTATAATGTACATGGAAAAGACAACTATCCCCTGATGGGCGGCAAAAAAGGTTCCGGCAAAAAGCGCGTAGATGGGCAGCTTGGCGCCGCAGCTCATAAAGGGGATGATCATGATGGTCAGCTTCCGGTCCCGGTCATTTTCCATGGTGCGGGCCGCCATCACAGCGGGGGTGGTGCATCCAAAGCCCATCAACATGGGAATAAAGCTTTTGCCGGTCAGGCCGATTTTGTGGAGCAGCCTGTCCATAATAAAGGCGGCCCGGGCCATGTAACCGCTGTCCTCCAGTAGGGAAAGACAGGTGAAGAGAATCATAATCTGGGGCAGGAAGGTGAGGACCCCGCCCACTCCGCCGATGATGGCATCTATCAGCAGGCCGTAGGTCCAGCCGGGGGCTTGGGCGGCGTCCAGCAGGGCGGTAACTTGGCCCCCCAGCACTTCCCCCAGCAGGTACTCGATGCCGTCGCTGAAAAAGCTGCCCACCGGTCCAAAGGTGGAGGCAAAGATAATAAACATAATCAACAGGAAGATGGGCAGAGCCAACACCCGATTGGTGACCACCAGATCAATTTTATCCGACAGGGAAAGGCTGCCCTCCGCCCCCTGCTTTACCATGGCTTTGTCGGTGATTGCGGTGATGGCCTTGTAGCGGGCGTCGGCCAGCATGGTCTCCCGGTCTCCGTAGGGAGAAGTGGCCTCATAAGCCTGTACCAGACGCTCCACCTGATCCAATGTTTTTTTATCCAGCTTCAGGGTCTCCGCTGCCTTGGGGTCCCCCTCTAACAGCTTAGAGGCATAGAACCACAGGGGCAGCTCCCGAAGTCTGGATTCTTCCCACAAAAGGGCGTAAATATCCCGGATGGCCTGCGCGGTATTGTTGTCGTACCGCACGCTTCCCACCGGGCTGCGGGGATTGTAGTCCCGGGTTCTGGCAAGCTCCACGGCGGTGTCCAGCAGAAGCTGGGTGTTTTTGGCCTTGCGGGCGGTGATGGGAATCACCGCCACCCCCAGCAGCTTGGAAAGCTTGTCGCAGTCCAGCCGGTCCCCCTTGGCCTCCACCTCGTCCATCATGTTGACCGCCAGCACCAGAGGCACGGAAAGCTCCATCAGCTGCACCGCAAGGTAGAGGTTCCTCTCGATGTTGGAACCGTCGATGATGTCGATGAGGACATCGGGGCGCTCGTCAATGAGGACGCTGCGGGTGATGATCTCCTCCATGCTGTAGGGGGAAAGGGAATAGATGCCGGGCAAATCCACCAGCGTGATGGATTCCCCGCCATAGGAAAGAGTCCCTTCCTTTTTTTCTACCGTCACCCCCGCCCAGTTTCCCACATATTGGTTGGAGCCGGTATAGAGGTTAAAGAGAGTGGTTTTGCCCGAATTCGGGTTCCCGGTGAGAGCTATTTTCATAAGGACACAACCATTCCTTTCGCAATGCTCGGAAATAAACAACCAGAAAGCGGAGCGGTTATCTTGCGATTGATCGCGTTCCCGCCGCAGGCGGGGAACGATGGCACATGGCAACGCAAAGTTGCCATGTGCCATTACACCTTTTCCACTAGAATGTTTTTTGCATCGGCCCGGCGCAGACTCAGCTCGTAGCCCCGCAGGTTAATTTCCAGAGGATCGCCTAAGGGGGCAGTTTTGCGCAAAAACACCCGGCAGCCGGGTGTGAGTCCCATATCCACCAGGCGACGTTTGAGGGCACCCTGTCCGCCAATGGCCACAATAATGCAGCTCTGGCCGGGGCGCAGGTCTCCTAGTGTGGCGGTGGATTCTGTTGCTCTGGACATATTGGCTCACCCTCTCCGGATCATCTTGTAATTCCTGTTTTATGCCAACGTTAAACACGGCTATCTTTTTATCTGCCATCAGTATAGCACGGCTTACTGGAGAAGTAAATACCGCCGGCGCTTTTTTACCGGAGAAAGGATGCATAGGAAATTTCCAGATAGCGCTTCTCCCGGAAGGAGCGGGTGGTTGCCTGAGCCACCTGCACCGCCTTGCGGCCATCGGTGACAGTGACGTCGGGTTGTTTGCCCCTGCGGATGCAGTCCACAAAAGCCTGCAATTCCAAGCGGTAGGCTTCCTCAAACCGCTGGGGGAAGTTCTCGTAGCATTCGGTGACCACTCCCTGCTGGAGATAGAGGACGGCGTGGTTCTTCCGCGGGGTGGGCCCGATACGAATGGAACCTTTGGTTCCGACAATCTCCGTCTCCACGTGATAGCCGTGGGGAGCCGCCCGTCCGGCGTGGAGCACCGCCATC
>CALCSA010000078.1 GCA_937894185.1 uncultured Clostridia bacterium
CCCTGAACAACGAGCTTCGGGAACTGGAGCTGGCGGAAAAAAAGGCCCAAAAAGAGGTGGATGATCTCAAAAAGGAAATCTCTACCTACACGGTGCTGCTCCACTATCTGGATGAGGATTCCGACACCGGTTACTGGGACTATGTCAACACCAAAGAGTGGCTGTCCAGCTGCAAACTGAGGGTCAACCTGCATCAGGGGCTGCTGTCCGACTATGTCAACAGTGCCGACTATGTCAACAGTGCCGACTATGAAGAAAATAGCGCCGAACATCAGCGCCTGCTTTACAACCTAGAGCAGGCCGAGGACGAGCTCTACTACGCTCAGTTGGAATACGGGGAAATCGGCGATACCAACCTGTACGAGGACGCCTACGAAACCCAGCTGACCGAAGAGGACGACATCGAAAAAGCCCGGAAGGAAGCCCGGGAGAAGCTGGAAACCGCACAGGCCAGCCTCAGGCAGGCCCAGTACAACCTGCAACTGAAAAGCGCCGGCGCCCGGCTGGATAAGGATAAGACGGCATCGCAGGCGGAAATTGCCGAGAGCACCTACCAGCTACAGATAGCCCAACTGGAAAACAAGGTGGCCAGCAAAGAGCTGGCGGCCAGCAACCTGCAGGATTCCATCGCAAAGCTGCAGGGCTATCTGGAACAGACCACGCTGACCGCCCCCTGCCACGGCATTGTAACCCAGGTCAATTACTCAGCGGGGGATAGCGTCACCTCCAAAACCGCCATTGTAAGCGTGTCTGATTCCAGCAGTGTCTACGCCTATATCAGCGTGGCTCAGGATGATATTCTAGGCGTTACCATGGGGCAATCGGCCAGCCTGACTCTGGACGCCTTCGACACCCTCGCCTTTGAGGGTGTGGTGGACAGCATCTCTACCACACCGGCCCGAAGCGCTTCCGGTTCGGCCAGTTACACCGTCACCATTCAGGTGCTGGGGGACACCGACCAGATTTATGAGGGAATGACCGGCTCCGCCACCCTTATTACCCGGCAGCAGAAGGATGTCCTCTATGTCTCCACCCGCACGGTATACCAGCGGGACGGACAAAGCTACGTCAAGGTGAAGGCGGAAGACGGCAGCCTGATAGAAACCCCGGTCACCACCGGATTTTCCGACGGGCGCAATGTGGAGATCACTCAGGGGCTGGCCGAAGGGCAGATTATCATTATCGAAAGTCAGGTGAACGCAGGATGAGGCCGGGGGAAATGGCTCGCCTGGTGTGGCTCAACATTATGGCATCATTGTAGGCACCGTCACCATTGTGCTGGTCATCGCCGTGGGGCGGGGCGGGCAGATGGATGTGGAGGATCAATTCGCCAACCTGAACGCAGCCTCCATCGAGATTACCTCGTCCTCCGGCAGCAACCTATTTGGCGGGGGGGCCGGCGGGTGGGGGATGCTGCCCCCCGGCACCGGAGGCGGAAGCCGTGGCGGCAGCGCCATGTCCGGCGGCGGTAGTTCCGGTGGCCGCAACAGCTTTCCCGGCGGAGACTTCCCGCCGATGGGGGAG
>CALCSA010000079.1 GCA_937894185.1 uncultured Clostridia bacterium
CCGCTTTGAAGCTGGCTACATCCCGGCCCACCGTCTCGTTGATTTTGTTGATCAAATTGTACAGCGTGGTGTCGGCATCCAGAGATATGGTTCCGCCAACGCCCCCCACCTTGACCTCGATTTCACCGGCGGTGATGCCGATGTCGCTGAGCTTGGTGCCGTTGCCGCTGTGGTTTTTGAGATACGTCCCGGTGGTGAAGAAGCTGACCGCCTCATCCTCTGCTTCCAGAGTGGCGGCTCCCACGGAAAATCCGATCTCGTCGGAGGTGGTGGCGACGCTGATTTCCCCCTCGTCGCCCAGTTGGAATTTGACGTTGGCGGCGTCTCCCTTGGAGCCGAAGGCCGCGCTTTTGGCCGCGTTAAGCTTGCCGGCCAGAGTCTGTTGCACCCGCTTTTCGTAGGCTTCGTCGTCCTCGTCCTCTTTGCGGGCGATGTCCTTCCACTCAAAGCTGAGGGTTTTGGTTTCCTTGCCAATGGTCATATCCAGCTTGTAGGTTTTGCCGTCTTCCAGATCGCTCACCATGCTGCCGGCAGACAAGGCGACGGTCTGATCGTATCCCAGAGTAAAGCGATTGTTGATCTGCCCGCTTCTAAGGCCCAAGGCCCCCAAGGCATCCTGCGCGCCCTGAACAGTCCCCAGCTTAATGGCTTTGTCTTGGATGTTGGTTTCCAGACGCACCGCAGAGGTAGTGTCGTCGGGGTCGGTGAAGTAGAGGGTAAAGGCCTCTTTCCCAAATTTTTGCTCCAGCTGGGCGTTCATAGAGACAAGCACCGCTTCCCCCACATCCATAGTGCCGGCTGCAATGTCATCCAGATAGGCGGAGACATCGGCGCTGACGATCTGGGAGGTTCCCCCCACCGTCACATTCAGCTTGTAGTCCTTGAGCTTGGCCAGAAGGGTCTTTCCCTCTTCGGTGGAAAAATCGGGAAGGTCATCCTCCGCCCCAAGGCCCAGCATGCTCTTTATGTCCAGAGAGCCGCCGGTGTGGCTGGCATTGTCATAGCTGATGCCCGACGCAAAGGAGTTTCCGCTCTGGGCGCCGATAAAGAGGTTGAGCAGGTTGCCCTGCACATCCCGCATCTTCAGGTTGTCTCCCGCGCCGGTCACCTTGGAGGTGAAGGTAAAGCTCTCGGTAATGGAATTAAAGGAAGCGGTAGCTCCCGCCGACGAGCTGTTGATCCGGTTGAGGAAGGTTTGAATGGTGTCGTCCCGGTTTACGGTGATAACGGTATCGTTGATGGAAAACTTCAGGGTATCCCCCATCAGGGTTTTACCGTCTGTCTCCAAAAATTCTGATAGCTTGGTGTTCAGGTTCAGCCGGTTGGACATCCCCGCCGCAAGTCCCAGAGAATCGGCGGTGTTGCGCACCTCCACCATAGTGGAATCCGCCACACCGGACAGCTTCAGAGAAAAGGTTTCCGCCGCCTGATTCAGGGAGTGATCCACCTTAATGATGTTCTGGCCAAAGGCGTTGTCAATCAGCTGCTGCAGCTCCGTGGCAAAGTCGCTGGTATTGTCGCCCACATGGCTCTTCCCTTGCAGGGAATCCAGCCGAATGGTCTTGGTGGTGCCGTTCATGGAAAGCTGCAGCGTCTTGCCGATGTAGTCCTGATCCACTTGGGTGCCTTCGCTGTTTTTCAGCTCCCGCTGGAACTTTCCGGTGGAAAAGGTTTGGTTGGTGGCCAGCTGCTGGATGGCGTCCACCGTGAAGGAGCCGGTTTGGGAGCCGCCTCCCGCCCGGACGGTGATCTTATCCGAGGTGGATGTCCCCTTGTAGACGTTGAAGAAGGCGTTGGCCTTGAGAGAATTGGCTCCCGCCGCCATGGAAAGGTGCTTGGTCTGAAAGGCCCGCAGGGTGGAAGCCACGCCGCGATAAGCACTCATCTTCCAGTTGATCAAAGTCTTTTGCTGGGTCTGTTTGGCCAGACGGCTGCGGGTGGACATGGTGAGGGCTTCCACCAGAGCGTCGGTATCCAGACCCGTAGCCAGACCGCCGATGGCCTTGTTGCGGGCACTTAACTGGGAATAAAA
>CALCSA010000080.1 GCA_937894185.1 uncultured Clostridia bacterium
GCGGCAACGTTCTTCATGCCTTCGCGGATCAGAGCCTGAGCCAGCAGAATGGCGGTGGTGGTGCCGTCGCCGGCGGCATCGTTGGTCTTGACGGCAACTTCCTTGACCAGCTGGGCGCCCATGTTCTCGTAGGCATCCTCCAGCTCGACTTCCTTGGCAATGGTAACACCATCATTGGTGATAAGGGGGGAGCCGAACTTCTTGTCCAGAACTACATTGCGGCCCTTGGGCCCCAACGTAATTTTAACGGTATCGGCCAGCTTGTCGATACCGACCTGCAAGGTCTTTCTGGCGTCTTCGCTATAAGTGATTTGCTTGGCCATTTATACAACCTCCGTATCGTTAGTAAAGTTAAAAAGCAGCAGGGAAATTATTCCACAATGGCAAGGATGTCGCTCTGGCGGACGATGGTGTACTCTTCACCATCCAGCTTTACTTCGGTGCCCGCGTATTTGCTGATCAGAACTTTGTCGCCTTTATCCACGTACATCTCGACGTCTTTGCCGTCTACGATGCCGCCGGGGCCAACCTCGATCACTTCGGCAATGGAGGGCTTTTCCTTGGCGGAGCCTGCCAGGATAATGCCGCTCTTGGTGGTCTCTTCCGCTTCCATCATCTTGATGACGACTCTGTCAGCCAACGGTTTAATTGTCATTTCAGATTTCCTCCCTTAGAAATTAATAGGGGCCGCGAATGCATCCCTTTTAGCAAAATGCCGCCCGGCCTGCTAGCACTCGCAGCCTTTGAGTGCCAAATACTATTTTATCCATTTTTAGAGAAAAATCAAGGGGGTATCTATAAAATTTAATATCTTTATAAATTATTCACAATTTATCCATGATTCTTTGTAAACCCTGAATGGAATGCAGATTTGGCAAGAATATATTCCGTTTTAAGCTCAAATCGTCCGCAACGGATCGGAAAATCGGCGTAAAATCTGGCGTCTGCCGTCCATGTTGGGGTAAGGTTTCGGTTTGCTCTGCCCGGAGCCGGGATGTCGACAAAGAACCATGCCCTTTCCCTCAAAAAGGCATGGTTCCTATTGCAAATCTGCCGCCGATGGAATATAGTAGGGAACGCAGTCTTGGTCAGTCTCTGCGCAGGGCCACCCCCAGCACGGTGATATCATCCTCATGGCCGTCGGTGCGGCGCATTTTGGCTGTGACGGCCAGTTTTTCGCACAGCTGCTGCACATCATCGTTTTTAAGGGCGGCAAGCTCGGACTTGATCCAATCGGTTCCGGTTCCCGTCACCCCGTCGGACACCATGACCACCACATCCCCTTCGTGGAGGGTGACGCCGCTCTTTTCAAAGCTGACCCCGTGTAGAATTCCCGCAGGCAGGGAGGTGGATTCCACATAGCCCGCCTTCCCCGCCTTGATGAGAAAGGTTGGAGCTGCCCCCGCCTTGTAAAAGTTGGCCCGTCCGGTGAAGAGGTCCAGAGTGCAGACATCCACCGTGGCCAGAGATTCATCCCCCGACTTGACCAGCAGAGCCGAGTTCACCAGCTTGAGGGCCGCCTCGTACCCTGCCCCCACCGAAATCAGCCGTGCCAACAGGTTGCAGGTCATGGTGGAGTCCACGGCGGCGCTGCCACCGCTGCCCATGCCGTCGGACAGGATAAAGTGAGCGCAGCCTCCCCGGTTGGGAATAAACTCGTAGGCATCGCCGCAAAGGCGGTTGCCGCTGTGGGACAGCTGATAAGCCCCAAACTCCACCGAGTAAGTGGCCTTTTCACAGAAGGAAAAGGTGGTGAGCTTGTCCCTTGAAATGATCTCCGGGGGATCGAATTCCACTTCCAGCAGGGCACAAAGGTCTAAGGTGGTTTTGTTCCCCATGATCCGGGCAGCCTGATAGCTGGGAACCACCAGCACCACCCCCAGCCGCCCAAAGCGGTCCACGGTACAGCTCAACCGGTGGGTGGTGATGTTCTGCCGGGTAAAGTAGTCCCGCACCCGCTCCCTTTTCTGAAAATCGATGGGCCTGGCGGAGCAAAGTTCCTCCCCCAACTCCTCCAGCATCAGGGACATCCCCTCAAACTGGTCCCCCAGCACCGCCCTGACCTTGGCCACCTTCCGCTGGACCCCATCCCGGGCCAGATAGGAGCCAAACTGGGTGTTGAGCTCCGATGTGAGGGCGCCCATCCGGCAGCAGTGCTGCTGAAAGTGACGGGGCAGCTGATCCTGAGCAAGGCTTCCGTCCCGGCGCAACCGGGCAATACACTCCTGAAAGGCTTCGCTCACCACGCTGTGGCGCAGCTGCCAGCAGTTAGTTTTCATGCCGCAGCCCGAGCAGACCCGCTCGGCCACCCGGTCGGCAATCAGAGTCGGACCAAGGTCTTCCCGGGCGCTGAGCTTTTCGCTGACGGCGCGGGTGGTGGAGCCGATTTCCCGCAGCGCGGCGGAAACATCCCCCAGCTGTTCCGACAGGGCCGCCTGAGGGGAGGCGTCGTAGTGAGGTGTTCCTCCCAAATCATGGAGCCGCAGCTTGATAGCCACACTTCCCGGAATGGCCACAAAACAAAGACTTGCCGCAAATACTTCAAAGATGGCGGTGTTCACCTGCTGAAACTCCATGGTCAGCAAAGCGGTGACGGTGTTGATCACAATAAAGGCGGCGGCGGTGGCGATCCGCCCCACCTGCCCCAACAACCCCGCGGCCAGTCCGCCAAAGGCATAGGCGGTGATGACGTAGGCAAAATCTCCTCCGGCCAGCCCCACCGATATTCCGGCAGCTACACCGCAGACAGCGCCGCCTGCTTCCCGGCCATACCGGGCGCAGAGGAGGATGCAGAGCACCGCCAGAATCCGCCCTACCGAAAGCCCCCCCACCTGTATGGAGGTCAAGCCAATGAGAAGGACACAGGCGGAGATGGCAACGCAGCTCAAATCGCTCCGCCCCGCCCCTTGAATCCCCAGGGGAAGCACTTCCAGAGAGCGGGCTAAAAAATAAGTGGTTCCGCATCCCAAAAATAGCTCGGCAAAGGTGAGGATGGCGTCGTAAGGGGTTCTATCTCCCAGAAAAAAGGAGGCCACGCCGCAGATGCCCAGACAGGTCAGGCAGGTGAGCACCGCTGCCGCCGGCTTCCACCCATCCCGCAAGCGGTCCCCAAAGAGCCACTTGACGCAGACCACCAGACCCACCGCCAGTATGTATTTAAAGTTTGCCAGCAAATTGCCGCTCAAAAGGTATCCAATCACCGCCCCGGCCGCCGCCCCCATGGCGTCCGCCCCGCCGAGGGCAGAGGCCAGAGCCACGGCAAAGGGAGAGACTCCGCCAAACAAAAAGCAGTTGGCCATGACAAATCCCGCGGCGGCAGCGCCCAGCATCCGCAACCACCTTGCGTAAGCATCCACCATCTGCCGCACCCACCGAAGAACCGAAATCTTTTCTACATCCACTCTGTTTTGCATTCCACTCACTCCAAGCCCCGATCAGTTTTTAAAGCGCCGAAATGATTGATAAAGCATCCTCTTTCCATTGCTATTTACAACTAATCCCATGATACTCGGGAGCGGGCCTGTAATTTGTCGAAGCGTTGCGCCTTTGGACGCAGCTGGTCAAAGAGGTTAAAAATTTCCTGCGATGCATAACCGGAGCCCAAACGGCTCAACATTATAATGTTAAGTCCAAGAACAAGGGGGACTGTATCTTGCAGTATCGTAAGCTTTTGTCGGCTCTGCTGACTCTGACGGTTTTATTGACCGGCTGTTTGGGAAAAGATCATCCAAGGAACGAAGAGTTCTCATCCATTGCGGACGAGCCGGGGGTAGAATCTTATTCGGAGGCCGAGCCTTCCCGCATTATCTTACCCCAACACTCTGATCTGGAAGAGAGTAGTCTTCCAGATGAGCCGCCGGAATCCTCCTCCATTGTGATACCGGAAAAGCAGGACTCCCAAGCTGGTCCAAGTACCTCCCGGCAGCAGGCCGTTCAGACACCGGCCAAGGAGGAGAAAAGCTCCTCTGCCTCTCCATCCCCTCCGATTTCCCGGAGCGAATCTCTCGCCGATTCCGGGTCGGGTGGCGGCTCCGGCACCGTCACTTGGCCATCGCCGCAACCGGAGACGCCAAAGGCTGCGGAAGGAGCCCCAGCTGTAGAGGGAATAGACGCCCAGCAGTTTGAAACCGAGCTGATTCGCCTCATTAACGCCGAGCGGGAACAGAACGGCAGGCAAGCTCTGTCTTTGGAGGATAACATGCGCTGGGCCGCCCGCATCCGAGCAGGCGAAGTGCTGACCAATCTTTCCCACACCCGACCGGACGGCACCTCCTACTACACAGCCTTTGACGAAGCCGGATTTGTGTATGCCGGCAAGTGGCACGGGGAAAACATCAGCTATATGGAATATTCAGGGACGTCCTACGATACCGCATCCGCCGCCCGCTATATGTTCGACGAGCTGCGTAGCAGCCCCGGACACTACACCAATATGCTCAACGAGAACTTTGCCCAGATCGGCGTGGGAGTCGAGGTGGAATCCATCAACGGCCGAGTGAGAATTGGTTCGGCCCAGATGTTTGCCGGGCTGTAAGCCGGGGAACAATGTTCCGCCAAAACAGCAGCAAAAAGCCGGAGCGCAGCCCGTTGCGCTTCGGCTTTTGGTGTATTTTTCGCCTTTCGCTTCCGCGGGCCCTTATCCCAGCTCTTGGGAAAAAGCGCCGGTGGTATTGCGTCCTCTCCCAGAATGGTCTATAATGTAGAAAGTTCTGACAAATGGACGGCGCCAAACTTGCTTCCATTGCAATATACCGGGATTGAAAAGCCCTCGGGCCTCTGTCCAAAGTAGTTGCGGCAGATAAAGACAGAGCTTTAAGAAGCATGCAGGAGGAAGAATATGAAGAAATTTTTGCACGAGTTCCAAGCGTTTGCCCTTAAGGGCAACGTGATGAATCTGGCGGTAGGCGTTATCATCGGCGCGGCGTTTCAGGGAGTGGTCACCTCTCTCACCGACAACATCCTCTCCCCTCTCATCGGTTTGTTTGCCCGCCAAAACTTCGACGACAAAGCAGTGGAGTTTTTGGGGGTTACCCTACGGTACGGAGCGTTTTTCACCTCGGTGATCAACTTTTTGATTATGGCCTTTGTAGTGTTTTTGTTGGTGCGGGCCATGAACCGGCTGATGCCGGAAAAAAAGCCCGAGCCCGAGACTCCCAAGCCCAAGTGCCCTTTTTGCCTCACCGAGATTCAGGATGGAGCCACCCGCTGCCCCGCCTGCACCTCCAGCTTGGAAACAGTACAGGCATAACCGCACATCCATAAAACCACAACATCCACCGCTGATGGCAGAGTTCACTGCGATCGGCGGCGGATGTTTTTTACGCTAATATAACAGACCGGGCGAAGCCGGTCATGCGGCTCCGCCCGGTTGATCGAATGCCCGGGAAAAAATCTTTTCCGTTGGCAGGCTTCCGGCTAGAAGGCAATCTGCTTGAACAAAGCGATGAGACAGAGGATAATGGCCAGAGGCACGTAGACAAAACGTCCCACGTTATGCCAGAGGTCCCCGTGCTTTTTCTCCACGCCCTTATTGACCTCCTCCAGCAAATCCTCCTTCTTCATGACCCAGAACCAGGAGATAGCACCCAAGGTAGCGCCAATGGGAATGATGTAGATGGAGATCAGGTCCATCCAAGGTCCCCAACGGAAGATAGGCTCCATGTGGAGGCCAATCCCAAGGCATATGACGC
>CALCSA010000081.1 GCA_937894185.1 uncultured Clostridia bacterium
AGTCCCACTGGATGGGGAAAAGGCCTTCGGCTTCGATTAGCTCGATCACCTGATTATTGTAAGCTCCCGATGGCGGCCGGAACAAAGTGGGGGACTTTCCGGTTAGGGCCTTAATTTTTTCATTGCTCACCCGGATTTCCCGCAGAATGCCCTCCCGATCCAGCTTGGTCATGTCGGCGTGGGTGTCGGAGTGGCTGCCCAACTCATGGCCGGCTGCATCAATCTGCCGCACCGAATCGGGGTAGCGGTCGCACCAGTCCCCCACCAAAAAAAAGCTGGCCTTTACGTTGTACTGATCCAAGGTCTCCAGAAGCCGCTCAATATCCTCGTTGTCCCACGCGCAGTTGATGCCCAAAGCCACCTTTTTTTCCGGCGTTTCCACCGAGTAGATGGGGTGTCTGGCAGGCTGGGCCGCCACTTGCACTGCCTTTCCGGCCAACCCGGTCAGCAGGCCGATGACAGCCATGCCACACAGCAATATGGCCAGAGCAGGTCCCCAGCGGGTCACCCGGTAAAATCCGGTTTTGCTCATTCGTTTCACCCTTAGCCCTCCTGTCATCCGGCGCGTTCCCAAAACGGGACAATCCTTCCTTCTACTATATGAAAGAAATCCGAAAAATATGAGGCGGCAGGCAAAAAGAATGCACGCCTCTCCCCACTACAGGGAAACGCGTGCATCTTCAGGAAGGAATGTTCTACTTTTTCGCTTTTTGGCCGATGTACAGGGTGATGTCCCGTTCCTCGTTGCCGCTGGGCTCCAGAGTTTCCGGGTCAAAGGCGGTGACCTGAGCCACACACTGATAAATGCCTTCCGGCAACTGAATATGCAGGGCGGCTTTATCCCTGCTTTGGCCGGGCTTGATGAAGCCGGTGTAGAGAAGGTTTTCCCCGGTATCCGGCTTGATGATGGTAACCGTCATATAAAATTCGTTGGTCTCGGGGTTGTGAATCTGAAAGTTCCCCTGAGATTGGGGACTGTCGAAGTTGACCTTGCGGCTGATGGTATAGGGAAACAGCCCGGATTCTTCCTCGGATAAAGCCAGAGACGTTTCATCGGGGGCTGCCAATGCCGTCACCGCCAGCTCGCTGAACACCGTCAGGCGCAGCAGCAGAGAGGTCAAAGTCACGCAGACAATGGCCACGCAGAAAAGTGAGGTCATTCGCTTTATGTTAGGATACAGTTTACGCTTCATGGCTACACTCCCGAATGATGTAATAAGTGAACGGTGCGTTATTTTCCAGCGTATGGCTGGGATGTGGTTTTGCGTGGGCGCCCGTTTTTCATCTGGCGCTGGGGCGGAGGTTGTCGCTGCCGCGGTAGAGGTAGCTTTGCCAGCATGTGGCGGGGATATGGTTTTGCGTGGGTGCCACGATCCTTCAGCTAACGCTGATCAAAGGTTGTCGCTGCCGCGGCGGTGGTGCGTTTGCCAACGGGTGGCGGGGGCATGGTTTTGAGTGGGTGCCACGACCCTTCAGCTGGTGCTGAACGTAGGTTGTCGCTGCCGCGACGGTGGTGCGTTTGCCAGCGTATGGCGGGGGCGTGGTTTTGCGTGGGAGCCACGTTTTTTCAGCGGGCGCTGGGGCAAAGGTTGTCGCTGCCGCGACAGGCGTTACTTTTCCCCACGGAAAAGTAACCAAAACGTGTTTTAAGACCCATGCAGGGAGGCCTGGCCGGCCCCCCTCGCAACCCCCCGCGTCAAAGAATCATCGTGCAAGGTTGCGTTCTCCCGAGTGTTCGTCCTACAGGCTATCGGGCCGCAATGTCGCCTTTGGCGACTGCGGCCACCCAAAGAAAAGGTACTTCTTAGGTTTCCATTCCCTTACCGCTCGTCGTCCTCGTTCCTCGGACTCCTCGCGGGGGGTACGGCAAACGGGTCTTGCCCTTTCCCTTTGTTTGCAGCCACGTCCCCAAGCATTGATGCCATTAGGGTGAACAACCCTTTAACAAACATCAAACAGGAGTAGTGTTATTGGCTCTACTGATACGGAACGCGGGGTTATAAAGGGGTGTCAAACCCCTTTGAGAGGGGTTTGGGGAAACTCCCCCAACGGGAGT
>CALCSA010000082.1 GCA_937894185.1 uncultured Clostridia bacterium
ACGCCAGTCTTGATCTGGCGGTGCGTCCGGTGGACGTCTATGGTCAGATTTCGGCCCACACTGGCGAGTATCTTTATTTTAACGCCGACCACCATTGGACAGGGCTGGGAGCCTACTATGCCTACCGGGCCTTCTGCACGGCGGCGGAGCTGACTCCTCTGGAGCTTTCCGACTACGAGACCCGGCGGCTGGATGACTTTTACGGCACCATGTACAGTTACACTAACGATGCCAAGCTGGCCCCCGACTATGTGGACTACTACCTGATGCCGGTGGCCTCTGCGGCGGTGCGGTACGATAAAGGCGCACCCGACACTCCCCTGCCCCACAGTGTGTGGGCGGAATATGCCAAGAGCCCCAACTCCTACGCCGTCTTTCTCCACGGGGACTTCCCCCTGATCAAGATCACCACCGAGGCGGGAACCGGCCGCAAGGCTCTGATGATTAAGGAAAGCTTTGGCAATGCCTTTGCCCCCTTCCTCATCCCCCATTACGATGAGGTTTACGTGGTAGACCAGCGCTACTTTGAAAAGAATCTGGGCCAGTTTGTGCTGGATCAGCAGATTGACGATGTCATCTTCATCAACAATATTTTTGCCGCCAACACCTCTTACCACATCCAGTGCATTGAGGGGATGCTTGCCCAATAAGCCGCCAACCCACGCCACCGGAGCCATCCTGACTGGATGGCTCCTTTTTGCGCGGAACCCGTAATCACCGTGTATATTTTCCCCAAGCATTCGCCGATAAAGTGGCAGATACAGGCACCAACCCTCTTTCCCCAACATAAGATAGTTTGTATTGCTTTCATCCATGTTGATCGGGAAAGGGTTTTGCCTATGATAAAAACCAAGACCTTCTCCATATTGGGAGGAGATCCCCGGCAGGCCCATCTGGCAAACGCTCTGGCCGCCCGGGAAGACGGCTTTCACATTTACGCCATGATGCTGTACGAAGGAATTAAGCTCAACAAAAAAATCGTCCGGGTAGACGACGTCAAGATGATTCTTCCCCAAAGCGATGTGGTGATCCTTCCCTTGCCTTTGCTGAGTAACGGAGGGGAGGAGATTAACGCTCCCGGCAGCCAGCGCAAGGTGATGCTGGAGGAATGCCTCCACTACATCCATCCCGAAACCATTGTGCTGGCGGGAAAGGTTCCCGCCTTTGCCCGGGAGCAGGCTGCTTTGCGGGGGGTAGAGATCATCGACTATCTGGAGCGGGAAGAGTTCACGGTTCTTAACGCCGTACCCACCGCCGAGGGAGCTGTGGAAATCGCCCTGCGGGAGCTTCCCATCACCCTGTTTGGGGCCACCTGCCTGATTACCGGCTACGGCCGCATTGCCAAGGTTCTGGCGGGGCTGCTCCGCTCCTTTGGGGCCAAAGTCATTGTGGTGGCCCGCAAATGGAGCGATCTTGCTTGGGTAAATGTGGCAGGCTGCCAACCGGTCCATCTTTCCGAAATGGCGGAGCATCTGCCCGCCGCCGATCTGGTGGTCAACACAGTTCCCTCCATGCTCTTTGAGGAGGATAAGCTGGCCCTGCTCAAACGCAGCTGTCTGGTCATTGATCTGGCCTCCAAGCCCGGGGGCGTGGATATGGAAGCCGCCAAGGCTCTGGGTCTCAAGGCGGAGTGGGCGCTTTCGCTGCCGGGAAAGGTTGCCCCCGTCACCGCCGGAGTCATCACTTTGGATACCATCTTCAACATCTTACATGAAAGGGGGGCAATCCCGTGAGCAAAAAATGCGTTGGCCTTGCGCTGACCGGTTCCTTTTGCACCTTTGAGCAATCGTTGGAGGCCGCTAAATCGCTGATTGCCGAAGGGTGGGAGGTAACACCCATTTTTTCGGAAAACGCCTACTCCACCGATACCCGCTTTGGCCGGGCCAAGGAATGGGTAGATACCTTTGAATCTTTGACGGGAAACAAGTGCATTCACAATCTGGTGCAGGCAGAACCCATCGGGCCTCAAAAGCTGCTGGATTTAATTCTCATTGCGCCCTGCACCGGAAACACTCTGGCCAAACTGGCCTATGGCATCACCGATACCTGTGTCACCATGAGCGCTAAAAGCCATCTGCGCAACGGTGGGCCGGTTCTCGTGGCTGTTTCCACCAACGATGCTTTGGGGGGCTCCGCTAAAAATATCGGGATGCTGCTGAACTACCGCAACCTTTACTTTGTACCGATGAAGCAGGACTCACCTGATATAAAGCCCCGGTCGGTGGTATCGGATTTCAGCTTGATTACCAAGGCCGCCGATACCGCTTTGGAGGGCAAACAGCTCCAGCCGATTTTCCTGTGACGAAGGCGATTGCCCTTGCCTCACACCCAAGACCGACTGAACATGCTCTTACCATAGATCCATACCCCCTGCGCCAAAATCCCCCCTGTACTGATGGGTACAGGGGGGATTACTTCTGTTTGCGTTAAACTAAGCCAGCTCTCCCACGGCCTGCTCCACCGCCGTTAGAATGCTGCCATCGGCGATGAGCCGGGCTACTGCTTCAAAATCGGGATACATCACCCGGTCCTCTTCCAGTTTATTCACCCGGCTGCGAATGACATCGTAGGCGGCTTTGGTTCCCTTGCCCAAGGGTTTGCCCTCATCTTCCGTATGAAGATCCACCCCCTGAGCCCCCGCCGCCAGCTCAATGGCCACCACCCGGCTGGCGTTGTAAAGAATCTCTCGGGCTTTGCGGGCGGCAATGGTTCCCATGCTCACATGGTCCTCCTGATTGGCGGAAGAGGGAATGGAATCCACACTGGCGGGATGGGCCAGCACCTTGTTTTCGCTCACCAGCGCGGCGGCGGCGTACTGGGCGATCATAAAGCCGGAGCAGAGTCCGCCGTTCCCCGTGAGGAAGGGCTTGAGCCCCGAAAGTTGGGGATTGACCAGCCGTTCGATCCGCCGCTCGCTGACATTGGCCAGCTCGGCAATGGCGATGCCCAAAAAATCGAAGGCCAGAGCCATGGGCTGCCCGTGGAAGTTGCCTCCCGAAAGAGCGGTGTCCAGCTGAGGGAGGATGATGGGGTTGTCGGTGACGGAGTTGATCTCAATCTGGATTTTATCCAGCACATATTCCAGAGCATCCCGGCTGGCCCCGTGAATTTGAGGAACACAGCGCAGGGAGTAAGCATCCTGCACCCGCAGCTCTCCCTGACGGGTGGTGCGGCCGCTTCCCTCCAACAGGGTCAGCATATTCCGGGCGGAGGCCATCTGGCCGGGATGGGGCCGGATGGTGTGTAGCTGGGGCAGGTAGGCGTCGGTAATGCAGTTAAGGGCCTCCCCGGTGAGGGCGGCCGCCACATCGCAAAGCCTTACAAGCTGGGCGGCGTCCCATGCGGCCAGAGCACCCACCGCCGTGAGAACCTGTGTGCCGTTGATGAGAGCCAGCCCCTCCTTGGAGGTCAGCTCCACCGGTGTCAGGCCTGCCAGCTCCAAAGCCTTTGCCCCCGACATCAGCTCACCTTGATAGTAGGCCTCCCCCATTCCAATCAAAGGCAGCACCATGTGGGCCAAAGGAGCCAAATCGCCGCTGGCTCCCAAAGAGCCTTTTTCCGGGATGGCGGGGATGACGTTGTGGTTGAGCATGGCCAGCAAGGCCTCTAATGTGGAGACTCGGATGCCGGAAAATCCTTTTGCCAGATTGTTGGCCCGCAGCAGCATGATAGCCCGGACTTCCTCCGGGGAAAAATGGGGGCCTACTCCACAGGCGTGGCTCATAATCAGGTTTTTTTGCAGCTGCGTCGTCTCATCCTGATTGATGCGGACATCGCTGAACTTGCCAAAGCCGGTGGTGATGCCATAGACCACCCGCTCCTGAGCCACCAGCTCCTCCACATAGGCACGGGAGGCCTCCACCTGCAGACGTGCCTCCCCAGCCAAGGCTACCTTGCGCCCGCCACGGGATACCTGCACCACATCCGCCAGAGTGAGTTGATTGCCATTGATCTGTAAGGGTTCCTTCATGCCGATGCTCCTTTGTAAAAATGCTCCTTTCTTTATATAGCACAGTTTATAGTCAAAGTCAACTATCGGCTTGGATGTTTCTGTTGTGTTTTTGTTGTACTTTACTAATTTAGCAGGATATTATGGTAGTGCTTCACCAAGGAGAAACTTTGTGTCACACCTCTAAATTGAAAGTTCACGGCACAAAAATTGCACCGGAGCACTAGGATACTCCGATGCAATCAGCTTTAATAGGCGTCCTTGTACTCTTTACAGGACATGCCTGTCTGCTCCTTGAACACCTTGCTAAAATAGTAGGGGGTGGAAAACCCAACCTGTTCCGCAATCTCGTATATCTTCAGATTGCTGCCGGTCAGCAACTGCTTGGCCTGCTCGATCCGGTAGGCGGTGAGGTAGACGCTGAAGTTGATCCCCATCTCCTGCTTGAACACCATGGAAAGATAGCTTTTGCTGATGCCTACCGCCCGGGCCACCGTATCCAGCGAGAGGTTTTCGGCGTAGTGCTCCTCGATGTACTCCTTGCACTTGCGCACCGTGTGGCTGTAGGGCTCCTCCTTGCCGCCAATGGCCTCCAGCAGGGCCCGGTAAAGGTCCAGCACATAGGTTTTGACGTTGTGAAGGGAGGGCATCCGGTCCAAATCCCCGTAGCCAAAAGAGACTGCGCCGTCGGACTGGGAGTTGCACGCTGCCTGCTCATCCCGAATCTGCTTGGCGGTGGAGAGCAAAACCACATAGGCGGCCCGCAGCAGTGGGTAACTGCGCAAATCCCGCAGCTCCCGAAAAACCGATTCGATATATTGTTCCACGGCTTCCTGATCCCGGGAGAGAACCAGCTCCCGGACATGGTTGTGATCTACCTGAAATTCCCGGGATTTTTTACCCGTGGGAAAATCCCCGTACATGGTTTGCCTTTGATCGGTAAAAAAGCAGTGAACCCGGGCGATTTCCGCCTGCTCGAACAGGGCTGACACAGGCTGTCCGCCGGCGGTGCGGCTAAAGCCAATGTGCAGGTCCAGATCAAAGTAGAGCTTTGCGTTGCGGATCAAGGTGTCCACTTTCTTCACACACTTGGCAAGCTCGGCCATAGGGTCCCCCCGCAGAGGATAGACGGCCGTAAAGATCAGCCGGTTCCCCCGGAAGCTGCAACAGCACACCACATGGTCAAAGGCGGCGTTGAGGAGGGATTCCATGTTCTTCACGGCGGTGTCCTCGTCAAATTCATCGTTGAGGTCCACCTCGCCGTCTCCCCGCATGGCAATGTAGTATTCTTCGGGGAAAAGCTCCTGCTCGTCGGCAGTGACTCGCAGCTGGACCCGGTCAAAGCTGAGGTGGCTGTGGATATGCCGCCGCAGATACCGTTCCTGCGGGGATTCCTGATACACGTCTTCGCTTTGGCGGGGAGTGCGGTCCGCAGGCAGAGACTGCAACGCTGCCAGAATGGCAGCCTCGCTGATTTCGGATTTCAGCAGATACTGGGCTACGCCGTGACGCATGGCAGCCCGGGCATATTCAAAATCGTCATGGTTGCTTAAAATAATCACCTGCGTGTCCGGCTTGCGCCGCTTTACCTCGGCCAGCAGCTCCAAGCCGTCCATAATCGGCATCTTGATGTCGGTTACCACAATGTCGGGATCGGTGTCGATAAACATCTGCAAGGCTTCTTTTCCGTTGGAGGCCTCCCCCACAATCACATAGCCGTGGCTCTTCCAATCGATGGTGGTTTTCAGGCCGATCCGCACTAAAAACTCGTCTTCCGCAATTAAAATACGCTGCATGGATCATCCTCCGCTTTCTCCTGCCGCTGTCCCGCGATCCTTGTATAGGAAGTATAACAAACTTACAGTTTGTAGTCAAAAACCGTAAACTATACCCAGATTTTCTTGACGTATACACCTTCTTTGTCTATACTCACAAGTAGTTCCGTACTACAAAAAGCGAGGTGTCCTCTATGTTTGCAAAGTATCGCAAAGTGCTGCAGCAGACCATTGGAGCAAGGATATTCTTCAGTATGGCGCTGATGACTTTGTTTAGCATGGTGCTGATTGTCTACGCCATCTACTCCACCTACTCGGAGTCCATGCGGGAAAACGAGATCAAATACAATATCCTTGCCACCAATACCATTAAAACCAAGTTTGACATGACCATTGAGCTGGTGTCCAGCACGGCGGGAACCCTGCTTAACAACCGGGTGTTTGTAGATTTTATCACCGAGAGGGATCAATCTTTTCACGCCCAAAACGAAACGGTGGGCACCCTGCAAAACATTCAGGCCATACAGCCCTTTATCGAATCGGTGCACACCATCAACCAAAACGGAACGGTGTATTCCAGCAGGGACCTTTCCGTTCCCCAGCGGGATGACGGAACCTACCGGGCTCTGTGGGAGCAGGCTCAGGACGGCCCTTTAAGGGGCTTCTGGTCCATTCAGGGCATCAGCATCCGCTATCTCCATCCTGTTACAAGGGACGGCAAGCTGGAGGCTCTCATCGCCATGGATATTGACTACGATTACCTGCGGGAGATGTTCATGCTTTCGGCCATTCAGCTCAACGAGAAGGTGCTGGTGGCGGACGCTCTGGGGAACACGTTGTTCCGCTACCCACACTCTACCTCTTTTGATCCTTTTCTGCAACAGTATCCCGACATCCTGCGGGACGACACCGCGCGGCTGGAGGGCAAGGTCTACGGCATCGACAGCATTATCTATGCGGAAAAGCTGCGGCTGGCCGATTGGAGGATCATCCGCATCATTCAGACCGATCTGATCACCATCCAAACGCAAAGGGTGATTCGCAGCCTGTCTCTGGCGGGAGGAGCGGTGCTACTGGTCTGCCTGATCTACAGCCTGTGGATGACCCGCTCCCTCACACGGCCCATCAAGATACTGGACAACGCCTGTGCCGAGGTGGAGCGGGGCAACATGGATGTGCGGGTGGTGCTGGATACCCCCAACGAGTTTGGCACCCTGGCCCGCACCATCAATATGATGCTGGATCAGGTGCAGGCTCATCTGGAAACCATGCTGCTGGAGCAAAAGCAAAAATCCGAGATGCAGTTTGAGATTTTGCAGGCTCAGGTCAACCCTCACTTCTTGTACAACACCTTAGATTCCATCCGCTGGCTGGCGGAACTGAAAAACATCAGCAGCATTGCCGAAATGTCCACCAGCCTGATTCAGCTGCTCAAGTACAACCTGACCTCCAGCACCCGGGCCACCACTCTGCGGGAAGAGCTGGAAAGTGTCCGCAACTACATCACCATTCAGAAGTTCCGCTATTCCGACAGCTTTGATTTCAGCATCCGGGCGGATGAGGATGTGCTGGACTGCCAAGTGGTGCGCTTTATCCTGCAGCCCTTGGTGGAAAACAGCATCCTTCACGGCTTTGAGGATTCCTCCGAGCGGTACAGCATCTGCATCTCCGCCTTTATTTCCGAGGAGCAGCTTCACATCAAGGTCATCGACAACGGGGCCGGGATGGACCAAATGCGGGAGGTGAACGATGCCCAATGGAACTGTTACCGCTTTAACCGCATTGGGGTGGCCAACATCCGCAAGCGGATCAAGCTCTACTTTGGGGATACTTACGATGTCCGCTACGACAGTGTTCCCAATGTGGGGACCATAGCGGAAATTGTACTGCCCGCCCGCCGGTGTGATCTATCCTGTCCCGCGGAAAAACCACTACCGTAATATTCTTGAGAAAATCGCAATATTTTTAGCCTTCTCCTCGCAAGATAAAAAGAATTTTGTCACAGGATGTACTTGTTAAAAAAGTAACTAAATATTTTTGTAGTAATCGCAACAAATTTTCTTGTTACGTTGAGGATGTTATGGTAATGTTTCACTAACAGGCACATCATAACAATGAAGGAGGACAAACATGAACGGCAAGCATATGCGCAAACCTCTGGCTTTTTTCTTGGCGGCAGTCCTTATGGTTGGGTCTCTGGCCGGGTGTGGCGGCAGCAGTTCACCGGCACCCGCTTCGCCCCAATCCGCCCCTGCGGTTGACGCCTCTGCGGCACAGCAAAGCATCAACGCTGCACAGGAGCAGGCTCAGAGCTCCGCTAACTTTGACTGGCAGAAGTTCAGCGGTTCCACCATTAAGGTTAGCTTTGTGCAACACGCAGCTTCCGATTCGGTCATCTCCAAAATTCCGGAGTTCGAGGCTCTTACCGGCATTAAAGTAGAGCAGTCGGTCACCCCGGAAGCCAACTACTTCGATAAGCTTTCCACCTCCCTTTCCAGCCGCTCCGGCGACCCCGACGTATTTATGTCCGGCGCTTATCAGCTTTGGGACTATTCCACGGCAGGCTATATTGAAGACCTGAACAACTACCTGAGCAACCCGGAAATGATCACCGCCGACTACGATTTTGACGATCTGGTTCCCAGTGCGGTGGCGGCCCTTCAGTGGGACGGCACCCCCGGTCATCCGGTGGGCAACGGCCCTCAGCTGGGGCTTCCCCTGATGTTTGAAATCTACACCCTGGCCTACAACACCCGCGCCTTTGAGCAGGCCGGAATCAGCGGGCCTCCCGCTACCTACGATGAGCTGCTGGAAGTTTGCGACAAGCTCCAAAACTGGAACGGCTCCGGCTCTTATCCTCTGGCCATGCGGGGTGCCCGGGACTGGGGCACCATCCATCCCGGTTACATGAGCACCTTTGCCAACTTTGGCGCCAAGGACTTCGTCATTGAAAACGGCGACGGTTCCAGCAACCTTGCCATTGAAAACGGAAAACTGGTTTCCCAGCTCAATTCCCCCGAATCCGTCAAAATGAACGAGTACTTTGTGGAACTGATTAAGCGGGGCGGTTCTCCCTCCTGGTCCAAGTACACCTGGTACGAGTGCGCCGCCGATCTGGGTGCAGACAAA
>CALCSA010000083.1 GCA_937894185.1 uncultured Clostridia bacterium
CAAGGTAGCGCGCTACCAATCTGCGCCACACCCAGAAAACAAAATGTATTATAACATAAGGATTTCTAAAAATCAAGCCTTCCGGCAAATAAATGCAAAACTTTCAAAGACGGAGAAGCAGTCACATTTTGCCGAAGAACCACCGGGAAATCCCGCGGACCTTTGCTATCACAAGAGGGGTATCTTTATTATAATGGCTTCCCCCGCTTTTTGCAAGACCTGAAAGGAACAGGACACCACAGCGACTAACTCTAAAAAGTAACTTTTCGGGAAAAACCGTGATTTATGACGGGATTTTTCCAAATTCAGGCGTTTTCTGCCTAAATAAGAGGATAAAACGCACACTAATCTAAATAATTTGTGAATAATCTTTTAGGGGGGATTTTTCTGTTGAGGTCGGGACCAAAAACGGTTATAATGGTAAAGGCCGTCAGAATTTGATGAAATAATTCGCTTGGCCGTCAAATCCATGGAAAAAGCAACCGGGATGTAACTTCGGTGAAATACAAGACAGCTCCGGCGGCGCATCTGCTCCGGGAGCGCTGAAAGGGGAACACACAGTGTTTTCGAAGGACGTGGGGATCGATCTGGGAACAGCCAATACCCTTATCTTTATGAAGGGTAAAGGTGTCATTATGCGGGAGCCCTCGGTGGTGGCGGTGGACGTGCGCAACGATACTGTCCGCTATGTGGGCAAAGAAGCCAAGGAGGTCATCGGCAGAACGCCCGGTTCCATTGTGGCTGTCCGCCCGCTGAAGGACGGCGTCATTGCCGACTTTGACATCACCGCTAACATGCTCAAAATTTTTATCAAAAAGGTGATCGGCAACACTCTGTTTTCCAAGCCGAGAATCATTATCTGCATTCCATCAGGTGTGACCGACGTAGAGCGCCGGGCTGTCAAGGAAGCTGCCATCAGCGCCGGAGCCAAGCAGGTTTCTATTCTGGAGGAGCCTATGGCTGCCGCCATCGGAGCCAACCTTCCCGTAGCCGAAGCCACCGGCAGCATGGTGGTGGACATCGGCGGCGGCACCACCGAGGTAGCGGTCATCTCTTTGGGGGGCATTGTGGCCTCCCGTTCGGTGCGGGTGGCCGGGGATGAGCTGGACGCTTCCATCATCGCCTATATTAAAAAGACCTACAATCTTTTGATCGGCGAAAGAACCGCCGAGAACATTAAGATTGAGGTGGGCAGCGCCTACCCTTATGAAGGGGAGGAGCCTTACGAGATCAAAGGCCGCAACCTGGTGGACGGCCTGCCCAAAAACGTCTTTATCACTCCGGAAGAAATTCGCCGGGCTATTGCCGACCCCATCTCCGCCATTTTGGATGCCATCCGCACTACGTTGGAGCGGACGCCTCCCGAGCTTTCCGCCGACATTATCGACCACGGCATCACCCTGACCGGGGGCGGGGCCCTGCTGCGAGGGTTGGATTCCCTCATCACTCAGGAGACAGGGATGCCGGTGTACATTGCGGAAAACCCTCTGGACTGCGTGGCGGAAGGGACAGGCAAGGCTTTGGATAACATCCACCTGATGAATGAGATTCGGGCAAACGACTAGCACTAGCCCTTGCTCGGCCTGACAGGATGGGTTGATTCCATCCCCAACTATAATAAGGAGATACGGCAAGGTGAAGGACTTTTTGAGCAGCGTCCGGTTTAAGATACTTGCCGCGCTGTTGATTGTCCTGCTGGGATTTATCATTGCGTCGGTCTACTCCGGCGGCGCGGCTCCTCTGTTTGCCCGGCTGCTGGGTATGGTTACCACGCCCTTGCAACAGGCTTCGGCGGGGATCTCCGGCAGTGTGGGGGGCTTTTTCGACAAATATATGCAGGCGGGGGAAGTGTTTGAAGAAAACCAGCGCCTGCAGGAAGAAATCAATCAGCTGCGGGGCCGTCTGGTGGACTACGAGCGGGCCATGCATGAAAACGAGCAGCTGCGGGAAATTCTGGGGGTGATGGAAAACCGCCAGGATTTGAAGATCGAAACCGCGGCTGTCATTGCCCGGGACCCGGCGGGACGCTTCTACTCCTTTTCTATCGACAAAGGATCGGTGGACGGCATCAAATATCTGGACCCGGTGGTGACTGCCGATGGTTTGGTAGGCTATGTCACCGAGGTGGGGATGACCCATGCCAAGGTGGCCACCATTCTGGACGTGGCGGTGGATGTGGGAGCCTACGACAGCGCCACCCGGGACATCGGCATTATCAGCGGAACGGTGGACCTTTCCATGGAGGGGCTGTGCCAGATGCTCTACCTGCCCCGGGAAAGTGCCATAGTCCCCGGCGACATTATCCTCACCAGCGGGGGCAGTCTGTACCCCCGGGATATTATGGTGGGGACGGTCAAGACGGTGGGGCCCAACAGCCACGGCACCAGTCTGGTGGCGGTGGTGGAGCCTTCCGCCGATATCCGCAACGTCAAAAATGTCTTTGTCGTCACTTGGTTTGAGGGGCAGGGGTCGGAGAGTTAAAGGCTGCCCCTGCCTCGGTTTGGATACCTTCGGCAAAAGTTTATGCCAAGCGGTTGTGTTTGCCGGGGATTTTTGCTCCCACAGCGGGCTGGCCGCCAGCCTTTGATGATAGGTGACTATGAAGAGAACACGATACCTTTTGATTTTTAAATACACCCTGTACGCCCTGATTCTGCTGTTGCTTTACATCTTGCAGACCACCCCCGGAGTGCTGGAACTGGCAGGGGCCAAGCCCATGCTGGTGATTCCCGCAGCCTTGGCCATCGCCATGGTGGAAGGGGAGTTTGTGGGCGGCGTTTACGGAGCCTTGGCCGGCCTGCTCTGCGATTTGGGCGGCAGTGTTCTATTTGGGTTTAACGGGTTGTTTCTGTCGGTTTTTTGTATTGGCGCGGGGCTTCTGGTGATCTACTTAATGCACTGCAATACAAGAGGGGCTCTGCTCTTTGTCACGGTGACCATGCTGGTGCGGGGCAGCGTGGAGTACCTCTTTGGCTACCGGATGTGGGGGTACGAAAACGTTTGGAAGATCTTCGCCCTGCGCATTCTGCCCATGTCCCTCTACACCATTTTGGTCACGCCTTTGCTCTTTTGGCTGATTCGGTGGATTTACCGCCTGTTTCAAAAGCGGTTGACCGGGGAGTAAAGGTATTTGGGGGCAAAACAGGAAAGGGAGAGATGTAATCATGGCTAATTTGTGGGCGGGGCGCTTTTCCAAGAAGATGGAATCCATTGTGGAGGAATTCAACGCCTCCATCGGGGTGGACAGCCGCCTGTATGCCTGTGATATTCGAGGCAGCATCGCCCATGTGACCATGCTGGCCGCTCAGGGCCTTGTCACCGAACAGGAGCGGGACGCTATCATCGCCGGGCTTACGGAGATTGAGGGGGAGATTGCCAGAAGGGAGTTTGCCTTTGATCTTGCTCAGGAGGACATCCACATGGCGGTGGAGGGGACTCTCATCCGGCGGTTGGGAGAGACTGGGAAAAAGCTCCACACCGCCCGCAGTCGAAATGATCAAGCCGTCTTGGATACCAGGATGTATATGAAGGACGCCATCCGGGAGATGATTGGCTCTCTGCGGCGGCTGCAGGAGGTTCTGCTGGAGCAGGCTTCCCGCCACACCAGCACCCTGATGGTGGGCTTTACCCATATGCAGCACGCCCAGCCGGTGACGGTAGGCTTCCACCTTATGGCTTATTTTCAGATGTTCCTGCGGGATATACAGCGGCTGGAGGATGTTTATAAGCGCACTGACCAAAATCCTCTGGGCTCCTGTGCCTTGGCGGGAACCACCCTGCCCATCGACCGGCACCTGACCACCCGGCTGCTGGGATTTGCCGCCCCCACCGAAAACGCCATGGACAGCGTCAGCGACCGGGACTACCTGCTGGAGTTTTTAAGTGCCGCCTCCATTGGGATGATGCATATTTCCCGCATGGCGGAGGAGTTCGTCTACTGGAGCTCTCAGGAGTTTGGCTACATCTCTTTGGACGATGGCTTCTGCACCGGCAGCAGCATCATGCCCCAAAAGAAGAATCCCGACGTGGCGGAGCTGCTGCGGGGAAAAACAGGCCGGGTGTACGGGGATCTCATGGCTCTTCTCACCATTATGAAGGGCACCCCCATGGCCTATAACAAGGATTTTCAGGAGGATAAGGAGCGGGTGTTCGACGCTTTG
>CALCSA010000084.1 GCA_937894185.1 uncultured Clostridia bacterium
TTGCCCACCACCTCGATAGCCGGGTTGATTTGCTGAATCAGCCGCTGATAGGTGCCGACGGCAATGGTAAACTCGGTGCCCAGCACCCCTACTCGCCGGGCGCCGCTGTGAGCCACAGCCTCTGCCACAGGGGCCACCACGCTGAACAGGGGGGAGGAGCTGTTGCTCTGCAGGGTATCAATCAAAGTGGAAATGGTGTTGCAGGCAATCACCGCCACATGAATCTTGCTTTGTTGAAGAAAGGAAAGAGTCCGGTAGGTGAGGTCCAGAATTCTTTCCCGGGTCTGATTGCCATAGGGGCAGTTGGCGCTGTCCCCAAAATAGACGATGTCCGCTCCCGGGCAAAGAGCAAGGAGTTCCCGGACGAAGGTAAGCCCTCCTACCCCGGAATCCATGACCCCAATCCGCGCCTTTTCACCCATACCGCCACCTGCTCTCCAGTTTCTGCTTTCATTATAAAAAACGCCGGGGGAATTGTCAAAATCCAATTTGCTCCCTCCGGCTCAAAGGGGTGGAAAAATCAAAGCTTTACCCCTCGCTGGGGCTGAAAAACTTTGCCTTTACGGCTGATGTACAGGCTGTCGGCATAATAAATTTCAGCACCCGGGCCGTATTTTTGTGAGGAAGCTAAAAAATGATGAGAAAAGGCCCAAAGGGAGGGAACCGTTACCGAGGACGGTTCTTTTTCAGCAGCCGGTGAAACAGGTCCCGGTTTTGCTCCCTGCGGCGCCGGGTTTCCTCTTGGTCGATGACCCAGCCCTGTGGTGTCTGCCGCAGCCAATCCCCCTCCTTCAGGCCGGGGGGCAGCTCCGCCAGAGGGAGGACGCTTTGCCGCCGCGCTTCATCCAGACAAAGGGCGTATTCTCCTTCAATGCGGTCCACCGCCAGCCGTGCCTCCATAAGCATCCTCCTTTACGCGGCAATTCGGTTTTGGGCTATCTGGATCTCAATGTTTTCCCCATCGGAGGAAAGAACCACTCCGCCGTCCAAGTCGGTGCGCAGCACCCGGCTGCCCAGAGCATCCAGCCGCTCCATTACCTCCCGGTGGGGATGACCGTAGCTGTTGTCCAGCCCGCAGGAAATGACGGTCAGCTTGGGGTTTACCGCCCCCAGAAAGGCCTTGCGGGAACTGGTTCCGGAGCCGTGATGCCCGGCGCTGAGCACTGTGGAGGCAAGGCGGGCTCCCTGATCCAGCAAATCCTGCTCCGCTTCTTTTTCCATATCCCCGGTGAAGAGAAAGGAGGTGGTGCCAAAACTCAGCCGGGCCACCACGCTCATGTTGTTGAGGTTGTCGTAATCTCGCACGGGGCCCAGAAGGGTGAGCCCGGCCCCGCCCCCCAGATCGTAGACATCGCCGGGCAGGGCAGGGGTGATCTCCAGCCCCGCATTATCGATGACTTCCAGCAGATCGGTAAAGGTGACGGTGGTGGGAATCAGATCATCGGGGAGGATGGGCAGGATGACGGTTTCCACCGGTATCTTATTCAGCACAATATCCATCCCGCCGATGTGGTCGGAGTGAGGGTGAGTGCCGATGAGCAGATCGATGGAGGACACCCCCTGCTCTTTGAGGTAGCGCACCACCAAATCCCCCTGATCGTTTTCCCCCGCATCGATGAGGACGGTCTTGTCCGGAGCCAGAATCAAAATGCTTTCCGCTTGCCCCACATCCAGAAAATGCACCTCCAGACCGCTCTGCGCCACGGTATGAGAGGACGCCGGGCGCTCCTGCGGGGATGCCTCCAACTCATTTAGAAGCTCCTCCATTCCCGGCAGGGAAAGGGAGGGAAGGCCAAAATCGTAGCCGTATTTATCCTGTACCGAGCTGAGGATAAAAAATCCGCAGACGGCCAGCACCAGCAGAAAAACCACCCTGCCGGACCCCGACCGGTATCTTCTGAATCTTGCCATAAGTCCTCCT
>CALCSA010000085.1 GCA_937894185.1 uncultured Clostridia bacterium
CGTACACCTTTACAAACCATGCATAATCAAATGCATAGCTGTTTAAGGTATCAGGCAATGACGTAATTTCCGGCGGGGGGAAATAGATTGCGGGCACTTTAAAGCATTCTGACACCCGGTTATAATAAGGGGTCACCGCTCCGGCGGCTGTAAGGATATACCGGGCAATGCCGGCCGCTTCCTGTTCCATCGAAAATCACCCCGCTTTAAAGTAATTGTTCAGCCATTCTTGCATTTGCCGTTCTAACAGCTTGGGGAAGACTCGTTCCATGATGCGCACCGCGCTATCCCAATAATGCGCACCCTCCACCCACTTTTGCTTTAGGTACATACCGGTTTTGGCCCCGGGAGAATAGATGAATCGGTCTCCTTGCCAATACCCGGGCACAAAGCGCCCTTCCTGCCCCTTTTTGTTGGTCCAGTGGCCGTCGTTTACATATTGTGCATAATCAACGAGGGATCCCACCTCCAACGCCAGGCCGGCTTCTTTGATCGTCCAAAGATTGCTGGTGTCGCCCTTTTCAAAGCTGTGGAGCAAAAGGCGGGTATCAACTACCTGCCGGCGGATGATCTCATCTTGTACAATGCGCAGGAATTCATATCCCAAGCCGTCCAGATATCGTAGAAACTCCTTGCGCAGATCCCTCTGGGCAGCCTGCTGCATTTTGTTGAAGAATTCCTTGTATTCGGACATGTCCATGGCCACAAATTCGCCCCGCATCACAAGGCCGCCTTATTGCCGTATCGCTGGACATAGACGGTCACATGGTGGTCGCGCACATTTCGGGGCACCTCTGCGTAATAAGTAAGGCCTGTCTGTTTCCACACCACTTTGTCGTTGAGGCGCAGGTCGACACCGGGCAGAAAATCCACCTTGATCCGCTCCATCAGATCAGCCTGAGGGGCACGCTGTGTCAAGCTCCCGGAATCCTTTAGGTGGAAATGGCAAGGCACGTCCACTGCGGCCGGATCCGCCCCATACTCGAACTGCTGGCCAGAAGGGAGGCCGTAGCCGGGGCTATTAGACACCCCGGCTACGTGGAAGATATCACAGGTATGGTCCAAGTAATCCTTGAACATAGGCAACCCTCCTACAGCTTGCGCAGCCGCAAATCTACCGAGCCGGGCATCGGCTCCACCACAAACTCCCTAAGCAAATACCCAAGATCCAGCTCTGCCACTTGCAGGGGCTTGTCGGATGCCGTATAGGAATAATCGTCGTAGGTTTCACTCTTGAGATTCCTGCGTTCAACGGCCGCGCGGGCGTAGAATTCCGCCAGCAGGATAGCGGCAGTTTTGACCGGGGCCGGGACGGAAGAATAGTCCTTCGGATCCGTAAACGGGTTGTTGGTATTCTCGATGATCCAGTGTTCCGCTCGGGTGATGTCGATTTGCAGTTTTTCATCAGTTCTCTTCATCACGCCGTCGGATTCGGTGTAACTGCGGACATCGGCCGGCGTGATCCAGGGGCGTTTGGCCATTGGCTTACGCCTCCTTAAACAAGCCTGAGCCGAGAAGGCGAGCCGCCAGGTCCCCGGGTACCGGCTGAGCCACATCTTTCTGGAAAACCCAGACTCCGGTTTTTAAGGAGGCCCCGCTGGTTAGAACGATGAATACCTCTCCTGTGGGAGGTGGAGGCTTTTCCCTCTCTTTGCCGGGATCCTGCCCGGAAGGCTGGGTATTCTCATCCTTCGGATCAGAATCACCGTCCAAGACATATTCAGGGGTCGATTCCGCAGGGGGTTCTCCCTCCTGCTCTGCTTTCGCAGATCCCTGATCTTCCTGTGCGG
>CALCSA010000086.1 GCA_937894185.1 uncultured Clostridia bacterium
TGCCCTCCTTCACCGAGTGCTGGATCGGGCTACTCCTGTGCCGGGGATGCTGATTTGCCTGCTCCTTTACCTCTTTACCTTTGGAGCCCAGAAGGGCTATCTGGGCCTGCCTGGCTTGCCTCTGATCCGGCTACCCGCCTCTTGGGCTACCCATCCTTGGCTGATTCCCTTGGGCTTTGCTTCCGGCGGGGTGGATTACTTTCCCCTGCTGCCCTGGCTCTTTGTCTTTTTTGCGGGCAGCTATCTGGGGATCCCCTTTATCCGCCGGGAAATGCCGGAGTTCTTTTACCGCAGCCGCTCCCGGTTTTTAGGCCGGGTGGGACGGTACACCATCTACATCTATCTGCTGCACCAACCGGTGCTGTTCGGCCTGCTGTGGGGATTCTTTTACCTATACGGGAAATTGGCCGGATAACCTTGAAACCAACCAGCAGGAGGCGGCCAGTCGCCTCCTGCTGGCAAAAGAAAAAAGGCGGACATTTTGTCCGCCTTTGATAAATTTTATGCATCCTTGTACTTTTTATAAATGTCCGGAATGTCGTCCAGGGTCAGGCGACCGTAAACATCCTCGTTGACGGTGAGGACGGGGGCCAGCCCGCAAGCGCCGATGCAGCGGCAGGCTTCCAGCGAGAAGCGTCCATCGTCGGAGCATTGTCCGCTCTCCACCCCAAAGACCTCGGCAACTTTATCCAGAATATCCCCGGCGCCTTTGACATAGCAGGCAGTACCCAGACAGACGGAAATCTTGTACTTGCCCTTGGGTGTCAGGGAAAACTGGGAGTAAAAGGTGGCAACACCGTAAACTTCTTCCAGTCGCAGGTCCAAACCATCGGCCACCATCTTTTGCACTTCGATGGGCAGATAGCCGTAAATATCCTGTGCTCTTTGCAGAGCTGTCATCAACGCTCCGCTCTGATTTTTGACGGAGGAGAGAACCTCCATCAGCTCCGCTTTCTGTTCCGGAGTCCCCCGAAAAGGTATTTTGGTGATTTTATTAGCCATAAGGCACAAATCCCTCCCTGGTGTTTTGTAGAACATTCCGAATCTTTTGATCCCGTCATCAAACTAACGGCTTTTATT
>CALCSA010000087.1 GCA_937894185.1 uncultured Clostridia bacterium
CTGGGGCAGCAGGGAAATCCTGCCGATTGCTGTCTGGGATTTCCCCAATGGCCCTTTTATCAGGAGGCTTTTCAGCCAGATTGCGGCGTTCTAAACATCGCCACCGAAAGCGGCGTGGCCGGGCACAAGGGGCTGGTGACCCAGCTCTTTGATCCCGCTGATTATGACGCGGTGCTCTGCTGCGGCCCCACCCCCATGATGAAGGCGGTGGTGGCCCTGTGCAAAGCCGCCGGCACTCCCGTGTGGGTCAGTCTGGAAAACCGGATGGCCTGCGGCGTGGGGGCCTGTCTGGTCTGCACCTGCTCCGACCATCAGGGCAAAAACAGGCGCACCTGCAAGGATGGCCCCATCTTCCGAGGGGAGGAAATAAACTTTGACGCTTGAGACAACGCTGCTGGGTGTCCTTTTGAAGAACCCTGTCCTCATGGCCTCCGGGACCTTTGGCTTTGGGGAGGAATACGCCGGGTATCTGGATGTTTCCCGGTTGGGAGGCATCTGCTCCAAGGGGCTGACCCTGCACCCCCGGGAGGGCAACTACGGCCACCGCATGTGGGAAACTCCCGCCGGTATGCTCAATTCGGTAGGGCTGCAAAACCCCGGGGTGGAGCATTTTATCCGCCATGAGCTGCCCATCATGCGGGGGCTGGGCCCCGCCGTCATCGCCAATCTGGGGGGCGGCACTATAGAGGAGTATGTGGAAGGAGCCCGCCTGCTAAACAGCGCCGGCATCGATATTCTGGAGTTGAACATCTCCTGCCCCAACGTGAAGGAAGGGGGCGCCAACTTTGGCCTAAAGCCCGCCATTGCCACTCAGGTGGTGTCGGCGGTACGCAGGGTGTTTTCCGGTCCCATGTTGGTCAAGCTTTCCCCCAACGCCGAGAACGTTGTGGAAATGGCCAAAGCCTGCCGTCAGGCGGGAGCCGACGGCCTTTCCCTCATCAACACCCTGCTGGGTATGGCCATTGATGTAGAAAAGCGCTGTCCTGTCTTTCGGAACATTGCCGCCGGACTTTCGGGGCCTGCGGTGCGGCCGGTGGCTCTGCGGATGGTCTACGACGTGGTTCGGGCAGTGGACTGCCCCGTGGTGGGGCTGGGAGGTATTGCCACCTGGCGGGACGCCGTGGAGTTCTTGCTGGCGGGAGCCTCCGCCATTCAGGTGGGAACCGCCATCTTCCAGAACCCGGAAGCTCCCTTGGAGATCATCGACGGCCTGCAAGGCTACATGGAGCGCCACGGCTTTGAACAAATTTCCGACATTCGACTGAAGAAATAGGAGAGAACATAGAGATGGAACACAAAGCAGTCATCGAGACTTTGCGGGAGTGCGGAAGCCTGCTGGAGGGGCACTTCCTGCTGACCAGCGGCAAACACAGCGACCGGTATTGCCAGTGCGCCAAGCTGCTTCAATACCCGGACAAAGCCGCCACGGTGGTGGAGCTCATCGCCCGTCAGGTCAGGGATTTGGGAATCACCGTTGTGGTAGGCCCCGCTATGGGAGGCATTGTGGTGGCCTATGAGCTGGCCCGCCAGCTGGGAGTGCGGGGCATCTTCACCGAGCGGGTGGAGGAGCAAATGGCCCTGCGCCGGGGCTTTGAACTGGCTCCCGGGGAAAAAGTCCTCCTCAGCGAGGATGTGGTAACCACAGGGAAATCCACCATGGAGGTGGTCAAGCTGGTGGAATCCATGGGAGCACAGGTCATCGGCCTGTGCTGTCTGGTGGACCGGCGGGCTCCCGAAGTGGAGCTTCCCCTGCCATTGTACAGCGCCACCACCCTGACGGTGCAGACCTTTGAGGCGAACCATTGCCCCCTGTGCAGCCAGAACCTTCCTCTGGAAAAACCGGGCAGCCGAAAAAAATTCTAAGAATGATCGCATTCAGAACGGGCACCCTTTCGTTGGGGATGGATTTCCTCCATCTCTCATCAAAAAGGTGCCCTTTTGTTGTAAAAAAATATTCTTGGGCGCTGTCGCCAAGGCTTTGGGCATAAGGGTGGGGACCGCCTCATCTGCCCAGTTGCGGTCCCCTTTATGAGAGGGCGGGACCCCACAGGGGTCTGCTTTCTCCCGTATAATACTATATGCGGGCCGGCGGAGGTTGAGTCCTACTCCATCACAGAAAATTGGTAGGTGGTGGTAGAGGTGTACTCCTCCCCTACAGCAAAAACCGAGGAAGGGAACCACGGCGTATTGGGGGCATTGGGGAAGAACTGGGTTTCCAGACAGAAGCCCCCGTGCTTGGGATACTTGACCCCATCCTTATAGGAGGACTCCCCGTTCATGTTGTTGGCGGTGAAGAACTGCACCCCCGGCAGGTCGGTGTGAACCGTCATCATCCGGCCGCTTTCCGGCTCGGTGACGGTGGCCACCTTGCGGTAACCCAATCCCCGCAGGACAAAGTTGTGGTCGTAGCCGCCAAACTGCTGCATCTGAGTCAGGGCGCTGTGAAGGTCCTTGCCCATGGCCTTGGGGGCGGAGCAGAAGTCAAAAGGGGTGTCCTTGACGGCGATAATCTCCCCGGTGGGAATCCCCTCGGCGGTGGCGGGGGTGTAGAAAGGGGCATCCATTTCCAGCAGATGTCCGTAGATGTTGCCGCCGTCGTGCCCCGCCAGATTGAAGTAGCTGTGGTTGGTGAGGTTGATGACGGTGTTTTTATCGCAAACAGCCCGGTAGTCGATCATCAAAGCGTTGTCCTCGGTGAGGGCGTAGGCAATGGTGACGATCAGGTTGCCGGGAAAGCCGTCGCTGCCGTCCTCCATGGTGTGGGAAAGCAGCAGGGCCGGCAGATTGTTAAAGGTGTGGATTTCCGAAGTGAACAGCCGGTGGGCCAGATTGTTGGAGCCGCTGTGGAGGTTGTTGGCTCCGTTGTTGGCCTCCAGTTCCACCTTTTCATCAAAGACAGAGCAGACCGCTCCGGCGATTCGGTTGGCGTTGCGGCCCACCACACAGCCCAGATGGCCCTTGTTTTCCAGATACTGCTCAAATCCGGCATGGCCCAGCACCACATCGGCAATTCTGCCGTTGCGGTCGGGAAGATACAGGTTTTTGACGATACCGCCGTAGTTTAGAATCTCCACCTTCATGCTGTTGTTTTCCAAGGTGTAGGAGTAAACCTCTCTTCCGTCCGGCAGGGTGCCGTAAACCTCGGCCGAAATCTTCATAACATATCCCCTTACACGTGTATTCTAATTATTAGTATAGCATACCTCCAGTGAGCGTAACAAGGCGATTTTTGACGAATCCCAGCCGGAATTTCCCTTTGTCTTATAAATATTCCGGTATAGAATCCTCTATTGGATGGCAGACTATAGGAAGAACGCTGAAAGGAGCATTCGTTATGGTAACTTTTATCAAACAACTGGCGGCTGTTGCCGTCACCCTTGCCCTGTTGGCCTGTCTGGGTGTCACTGCTTTTGCCGCCGACCAAAGCTCGATCGCAAAAGATGAATCCCTGCCGGAAGTTTCCCGCGAAGTATCCCCCCGGGCAGAAGTTTCTGCCGTGCGGGAAGAAGTTTCCGGGGTGACCGGTAAGGCCAACACCGAAAACCCAAAAACCGGTGTTGTTACCGTTCTGCCGGTGATCCTTCTGGGTCTGGCTGCCGGAGGCACCGCCCTGCTCACTGGAAAAGAGCGGTAAGCAAGACCACACACCCCGATCCAACGGCATCCAAACAGCTTTGGAAAACCAATGCCCCCGCGCAAAAACCGGCCATTTCGTTCTGGTCTGTTCTTTGCGCGGGGGCGCTTTGTTGGCCGCGAATTCCCTGCCATTCTATGACTATTTGTTCTGTTTTTTATTGCCAAACCTGGCATTTGATGGTATGATGAACTGTAATGTTACAAACCTGCGATATTCCCTTATCATTGGCAACTTTTCTCCCGATCGCGTTGGGAGAAAATGGCCCGTTACAGAAAGAAGGCAGCCTGTATGCAATATTACATCTCCAACAAAATGAGGAATATGAAGCCCTCCGCCATTCGGGAGATTTTTAAATACGCCGCCGACCCACAGGTGATTTCCCTTTCTGCGGGAAGCCCCTCGGTAGAGGCCCTTCCCACCTCGGCCATCGCCCAAATTATGAACGAGATCCGGGACAACGATTTAAACTCCGCCCTGCTCTATTCCTTTAGCGAGGGGCATCCCCCCCTGCGGGAGACTCTCAAGAAATACCTGCGGGAACAGCATCACAGCTTTACCGACCGGGACGATCTGCTCATCGTTTCCGGAGCACAGCAGTGTATGGACCTTGCCACCAAGGTGCTTTGTGAAGAAGGCGACACCGTCCTGTGCGAGGACCCCTCCTTTATCGGCAACCTCAACTGCATCCGCTCCTACGGCGTCAATCTGGTGGGGGTTCCGGTTCGGGAGGACGGCATTGATCTGGAGCTGCTGGAAAAGGCCCTGCAGGAACAGCCCCGGGTGCGGTTTCTCTATCTGATCCCCAACTTTCAGAATCCTTCCGGCATCACCATGTCGGTGGAAAAGCGCAAGGGTTGCTACGAGCTTGCCAAACAATACGGAGTGCTAATTTTTGAGGATGACCCCTACGGAGATTTGCGCTTTGCGGGCCAGCCCCTGCCCTCGATTAAGTCCATGGACACCGAGGGTCTGGTGATTTACGCCCGCACCTTTTCCAAAATCCTTTCGGCGGGGATCCGGGTGGGATATATGGTTCTGCCTCAGGAGGTGTTCGGCAAGTTTGTGGTGGCCAAACAGTGTGCCGATGTCCACACCGGCATGTTGTCCCAGCTGCTTTGCTACCGCTTTTTGACCGAGTACAACCTGTCGGAGCACATCGAAAGCATCGGGAAAATCTACCGGCGCAAATGCGGCGTCACGCTGGACGCTTTGGACCAGATTCCCGCAGGCAAGCTGGAATACACAAGGCCGGAGGGCGGCCTCTTTGTCTGGTGCACCCTGCCGGGAGTGGAGGATTCCAGCGACTTCTGCCTCAGGCTGATTCGGGATCACAAGGTGGCAGTGGTGCCAGGCTCCGCTTTTCTGCCACAGGAGGGCGGCATGTCTCCCTCCTTCCGCATGACCTTTGCCGCCCCCACCGACCAGCAGATTGTGCAGGCGGTGGAAATCATCGGCGGGGCACTGTAGGCAGAGCAAGCCCAAGGAACTGCTAACTTTACCATATCATTGCTGCGGCGGGACCAAAGCTTCTGCGGCAATCTCATTTTCCCTGCAAAGACAGGTAGGACAGGAGGAAATCATGGCTGAAACAGTCAAAAAAAAGGTAATCTTTTCGGGAATACAGCC
>CALCSA010000088.1 GCA_937894185.1 uncultured Clostridia bacterium
GGGTGAGGTTTTCCCCCAACGCAGCCGCCACGGCACAGAAGCTGGGCACGCCGGGGATCATCATCGCCGCATAGCCTGCCGCCTCCACCGCCTTTTTCATGTAGTGAAAGGTGGCGTAGAGGCTCACATCCCCCAGATTGAGCAGGGCCACATCCTGCCCCGCCGCCAGCCGCTCTGCCAGCAGGGCGGCAGCAGCTGCGTGACTGTTTTGCAGCACCGCCGAATCCCGGCTCATGGCAAATTGGAGGGGGAGAATCTCCTTGCCGGAAAGATCCACCTGCCCCCGGACGATATCCAGCGCCAGCGTGCTGCCCGAAGCCGTTTGGGGTGCCGCGATCACCGGGCAGCTTTTGATAACGCGAAGGGCTTTGAGGGTGAGCAGTTCCGGGTCCCCGGGGCCCACTCCCACGCCGTACAACACTCCCTGATTCATTGGCGTTCCTCCCTTAGATATGGAATGTGGCGTTCTGCTGTTCCTGCAAGGCTCTGCGGATGCGCTCCAGATATATGGCCTGAATGGCGGGCAGCTCCCCCAATCCCATCAGACTGCACTCCACCTCATAGCCTTCTGCCCGAAACCGGCAAGCCCAGCTGTCCCCTTTCTCTCCCGCCATATCGTTGAGGGCGTGATCCCCCGCCACCTGCATCAGTGGGGCCAGCAGAACCTTTTGGTATCCCTTTCCCCGGATCAGCCCCAGCACTGTTTCCAGATCGGGGTAGGCTTCCACCGTGGCCACGTACATATCTTCCCGCCCCATCTCTTTGAGGCGGTAGTCCAGAGCAGGATACACCATGTTGGCAAACTGGGCGGTTCCGTGGCCCATCCACACAACGGCCTGCCCGTCTTTGGGGGGATGCTCCTTGTGGAGTGCCTTCGCTATTTGGAAAAGGGATCGGGTGGAATCCAGCAGAGGCTGCCCAATGGTCATGCCCTGAAAGAGGCTCCGGCAGCTTTGGGCCAGAGTGTTCAGTTTTTCGTATTCTTCCCCCGGCAGGAGATGCCCCGGCTGCACCACCACATGGGTAACACCCCGTTGAGCCAGAGAGGTGAGGGCCTCTACCACATCGGGGATGAGGATGCCTCTTTGCTCCAGAATGCGGCGCACCATGCCGCTGGTATAGGCCTGAACCACCTCACAGTGGGGGAATTCCTCTTGGATTCGTCTGGCCACGCGATCGATCTGCCGCTTTTTCGCGTCGGCATAGGTGGTTCCAAAGCTGGCAAACAGAATGCCTTTCATTCACTCATCTCCTTGTAAAACGTGGGGAATTCCTCGATGGTCTTGGGCAGAACACGGGGCAAAGACACCCCTTTGGCGGCACAAATGGCCTGAGATACGGCATAAAGAATGGGCTTTTTCAGCCCCACCTGTTCCATCAGGGCCTCGTTGGAAAACACCTCCCGGGGGGAGCAGTCGGCCAACAGCTTGCCCTGATGGAACACCAGAACCCGCCGCGCCCAAGCATAGGCAAATTCAATGTCGTGGGTGGCCACCATCAGGGCCATGCCCCGCCCGCTCAACTCCCCCAGAATCTGCTGCAACCGGGCGGTGTTCTGGGGGTCCAGAGAGGAGGTGGGCTCGTCAAACAAAATAAGCCGGGGCTTCATGGCCAGAATATCGGCGATGGTCACCCGCTTTTTCTCCCCACCGCTCAGATAATGGGGCGGTCTTGCCCGGTACTCCTGCAAATCCATGGACTCGAGGGCTTCTTCCACCCGGCGGCTGACCTGGGGGATACCCAGCCCCAGATTCATCGGCCCAAAGGAGATTTCCGCCTCCACGGTGGAGGCCAGAATCTGATCGTCCGGGTCCTGAAACACAAGACATACCACCTCCCGCAGGCGCAGCAGCTGCTGCTTTTGGTAGGTGACCGTCTTGCCCTCAAGGTATACCGTCCCTTTCTGGGGGCGCAGAATTCCGTTGCAGCAGAGGAAGAAGGTGGATTTTCCCGCGCCGTTGTTGCCCAGTACCGCAATCCGCTCCCCCGGGCAGATGGCGGCGCTTACATCCCGCAGGGCGGGGCGGTCCTTGTCGTAGGAGTAGGATACATGCCGCAGCTCCAGTAGTGGTGTCGCCTTCACAAAACCCCTCTTTCCAGCATCAAGATAAGCGCGGTTGCCGCCAGCATTCCCGCCGACCACACTACGTGAAGCCCCTTTACCGGCTTTTCCCGCTCCAAAAAGCGGATTTCGCCGTCATAGCCCCGGGCTTCCATGGCGTCAAAGCTGCGCCCCGCCTGAGCAAAGGCCCGGGTGAGCAGGTTGGAGCCTATCCCCGCAAAGCTGCGCCATGAGCTGCGGTAGGTCCGGTATCCCAGCCGGGCATGGGCGGCGGTGGTCATGGTGTACAGGGAGTCCAGCAGCAAAAAGATGTACCGGTAGATCAGCACCATCAGCTCCGCCATCATGGCAGGCAGGCGGACTTTTCGCAAAAAGGCGGTGATCTCGTACATGGTGGTGGAAAGCCCCAGTGCGTAGAGGCAGCACAGCGCTCCCACGGCTTTGGAGATGACCAGAAGGGCAGCCTGCCGGGTGGCGGGGGCGACGCTGAGGCAGACGGAAGAACCAGCCCGCTCAGAGATAAAAAGGTCACCGGCCCCGACAGCAGGACAAGATAATCGCCGGCGGAAATCCGGGAGGTTGCCAGATTCAGCACCGTCATGGCCACCGCCAGAAAGGCCGCCAGATACAGGGAATCGGCTCCCACACAGAGCAGCAGCAAAGCACAGCTGACGCAGGCCTTTAACCCCGGGTTCCAGCCGGACAGCCGGGAGCTTTGGGCCAAAACATCCATCTGCATCCAAGGGCTGGGAGCATGCCTTTTTTTCCGGCGCAGCACCGTCAGGAGCAGAAAAAGCCCCCCGCAGAGCCCGGCCAGCAGCCGGGAAGAGACGGTTCCGTAGAGCAGCGCTGCCAAAAGAACCGAAAGCAATAGGGATGATATCATGTTTTCTTCTCCGGCTGAAAAAGGGAATAAGCCCTGTCTGTCAGGGCTTACCCGCTATCTTATGCTTCTGCTGAGCCGTGCTTCTGGCGGGAGCGCAGGTATCCGAATCCATAGCCCAGCACACCGCCGCCCAAGGCCGCCTGCAGGCAGAACAGCAGGCTTTCCGTCTCGCCGCCGGGGAGCTCTACCAAAGGTTCGGCCCAAGGCTGGTAATGGGGAGCGATCTCGCCGATCAGCTCTTCCGCCTGACCGTCGGCCCCGCCAAACTCGGAATCCTTGATGGACATCAGGGGGATGACGGCAATCACGGCGCAGGCACACAATAAAGCTACAACCAAAGGCCACTTTTTTTGTTTCATACCGCACTGACCTCCTTGAGATGCCCAAGCTCCAGAAGTTCCGGTTTGGCATAGGTTTCCAGACCGATCAACACCACCACGGTAAACAGGCCTTCAATAACGGCAAGGGGAATCTGGGTGACCGCAAAGACTCCCATAAAAGCCGCGACGGAAGCGCCCACTCCCCCGGTGGCGCTGGGGTGGGCCAGACCCAGCTGCACACTGGTGATACAGTAAGTAAACAGATCCCCCAGAGCCGCGGCGAGGAATACCCCCACCAGCCGATTGACTCCCAGCTTGCGGCAGAGCTTGTACACGCCAAAGCTGACAAAGGGTCCGGCAATAGCCATGCTGAAGGTGTTGGCCCCCAGAGTGGTCAGGCCGCCGTGGGCCAGCAAAACCGCCTGAAACAGCAGCACGATCATCCCAATGACCGCCATGGGAGTTGGCCCAAACAAAATGGCACCCAGTCCGGTTCCGGTGGGATGGCTGGACGACCCGGTGACACTGGGGATTTTAAGGGCACTGAGCACAAAGGCATAAGCCCCCACCATGGCCAGCAACAGCAGTGTTTTGCGGTGCTGTTCCACAAGCTTGCGGATCGCAATCACCCCCGCCGCCACAAAGGGGATGCACAGGGCTCCCCATGCCACGCAAAATCCCAACGGCAGGTAGCCTTCCATAATGTGCATGGCGTATACGTTTTGTGTCATACCAAAACATAGAGCCACCACACCGGAGAAGGTCACGGTCATTTTTTCCCAGCGCTTCATTCCTACTCCTCCTTTTTTGAGTCGACAAACAAAAAGCCACCCTTTCCGCACAGAAAAGGGTGGCTTTGTTCACAAGCAAGATCGGCCTGTTACTGATCCACACCCGTCAATAACTCGTTGACAGTGCGTCTTCCCCTCGAAAAAGCCAGCGCTTTTCAGGGGTATAACCATCAGGCAGGTCTTCTGGCTTAGGGCTGTGCTGCGCATTCCGTCTTCCCGTGTATGACCACAGTGACTCCTTGGAATGCCGCTAACCCATTACAGCGGCGGTACCGCGCGGGATTCTCACCCGACTTCCCTATTCTCGCACCGATGCTTTGCGTTGCAAGGCACCTGCGCACCTAACAGTGCTTGTTGTGTTAAGTATAAGACCTGCCCCCCAATTTGTCAACCGGATTTGCCGGGATGCCCGGCGGTTTTTCCGCTATGACCGCCTAATGTTTGCGCCGGGAGATTCGGCGGGTTTCCCCTTGACTTTTACAATGCGATATGTTACCGTAAAAGATACCAAAATTACATACCGACAAGTGAAGTTCGTAGGAAAACGGCTGCGGCCTGCCGAAGGAGTAACACTCTCAGGCGCTCGGATATCGGGCAAAGACTATGAATGGATGTGGCTCTGGAGAATCCCGTCTATCGGGTGCCGAAGGTGCAAGACGCGAACCCGTTCGCGTTAATCTCTCAGGCAAAAGGACAGAGTGAAAGGTATTAGGGCTTTAGAAGCCCTGGTACTTCTTTTCTAGAGCCAAATCATGAACAGCATGATTTGGTTTTTTATTTGTCGGAAGAAAAGAAGGGACTGTTGTCAAATGGAACAATTCACACAACTGGTGGATCAGGTCAGCGGCTTTATCTGGAACAATATCCTGCTGTTTCTGCTGGTGGGAACCGGGATTTTGTTTACGCTGCGCACCCGCTTTGTACAGGTCCGGGAGTTTGGAAACGGGCTTCGGCACCTGTTTGGAAGCTTTAACCTCAAGGGTGAGGACGCGGGGAAAGAGGGAATGTCCTCCTTTCAGGCATTGGCCACCGCCGTTGCCGCTCAGGTAGGAACCGGCAACATTGCCGGCTGTGCCACCGCCCTGTATTCCGGCGGACCCGGGGCCATCTTCTGGATGTGGCTTTCGGCGTTTTTTGGCATGTCCACCAACTATGGGGAGGCTGTTTTAGCTCAAAAGTATAAGGCCGTCACTCCCAATGGGG
>CALCSA010000089.1 GCA_937894185.1 uncultured Clostridia bacterium
GCCCGCTTGGCCGCCTTGTTCCGGGCCCCCTTGGATACCCCCCGGAAGATCAGGGGCATCTGTACGTTTTCCAGAGCAGTCATGGCAGGCATCAGGTTGTAGGACTGAAAGATAAACCCGATGTGCCGCTGCCGGAACCGGGCCAGCTGATCCTCGGTAAAGGCAGAGATGTTGCGGCCGCCGATCTGTACCTTGCCGCTGGTGGGTTTTTCCAGCCCCGCCAGCTGGTTAAGCAGAGTGCTTTTACCCGAACCGGAGGTGCCGATGATGCAGATCACCTGCCCGGTAAGAATATCCAAATTGATGTTGTTGAGGGCGACAACCCGTTCGGCACCAACTTTGTATATTTTGGAAAGGTGCTGGACCGAAATAATCACCTCACGGGGTGGAGCATGAGTTTCCATAATTATATCCTTTGGCCGCTACGCACGGCAATGTAACAGGGTTATGTGCAAATCGCAGGAAGATTTTCACATTTTGCCCTTGAGTTGAGCGTAGATAAGATAACCCAAAGGGCAGTTTTGTTCTATTTATTTTTTATTTATACTAAAAAAATTTTTTATTTATTTTATAAAAATGTGATTCCTATGCGAAAAATAAAATTTTTGGAATAAGTTTCCAAAATAAAAGCATAAATATTTGTTGAACCCAGACTAAATATAACATATAATATAATTTGATTCAATTAACATTTATTGTCTGATAATCATCCAAATAATGCAAACAGGACTTTCCTGATTGATTGCTTATGTCCAAATTGCCGGGAGCGGCCTTGTCATTCTACCGCTATAATAGTGTAACGGGAATCCATAAAATATTGCATGCTCGGGAATAAAATAACAGAGGGAGTAAATAATAGCAATTGTGCTCCCATAAACCGACGTAACACGCTGATTTTGGATGACTTTTTTCTTTCCACCACTCTATGAAGGAGGAACTTTCCTATATGAAAGCCACCGGAATCGTCAGAAGAATCGACGACCTGGGCCGTGTTGTCATCCCCAAGGAAATTCGCAGAACCATGCGAATCCGCGAGGGAGACCCCCTAGAAATTTATACGGATAATGACGGCGAAGTTATCTTTAAAAAATATTCGCCCCTTGGAGAGCTGGGTATCTTTGCCGTGCAATACGCCGAGGTTCTTCATAAAACAAGCGGTTACGCCGTAGTGGTTTGCGATCGAGACCATGTGATCGCCGTGGCCGGTATTCCCAAAAAAGAACTGCTGGAGCGCCGTGTCTCCTCCGCTCTGGAAGATCATATGGAACAGCGCAAGCCCTTCCATTACGTCAGTACCGATTCTCCCCGTCTCCAGCCGGTGGAAGGCATTGATCGCTTTGCCATCTCCGGCGCTCCCATCATCACCAGCGGAGATGTCTGCGGTTCCATCATGCTGCTGGGCGAAAACCCCGAAACGCTGGCCGGTGATACCGAGATCAAGCTGATTAGCACCGCTGCCGCCTTTTTGGGCAAGCAGATGGAGGAATAACTCCCGTTCCACCCGGACCCAACCTGTCCGGCACTATCTATTCAGGATGGTGCCGGGCTGTTTCATTTTATGCGGATTTTACCGCCCCTATACCCTGTCCTGCTCAGGAGGAAATTCGCCGGATGTTCCCTTGCGTTCTTCCATAGGATGGGGTACAATCAAGTCAAGTTCAGATCAATGGAGAGATGTGTATGCAAACTTTTCCAAACCGGCGCTGGATGGCTTGCTTGCTGATTATACTGATGTTGTTCGGCTGCCAGCCTCGTTGCCGCCCCGACATGCCCATCTCCCCCTCAAAGCCTTCTTCTTCCCGGCCGGCGCCTCAACCGGAGCCTGTCCCTGCCCCAGAGCCGGAGCAGCCCCGACGATTGACTTTGGTGGCGGTGGGGGATTTAATGGCCCACTGGGATCAGGTAGAGGATGCCCTCACCCCACAGGGAGACTACGACTTCACCCATTCCTTTGCGGCGGTGAAGGAGGACTTGTCTCAAGGCTACACACTGGGCAATCTGGAGACGGTATTTGGAGGGGAGGCTCTGGGTTACAGCAGCTATCCCCGCTTTTCCACTCCCGATGCCTTTGGCGAAGCTCTGAAAGGGGCGGGGTTTGATTTTCTTTCTACCTGCAACAACCACAGTCTGGACAAAGATGCCTTTGGAGTCCTGCGTACCCTGCAGGTTCTGGATTCCATCGGTCTTGCCCACACCGGAAGCTACGCCTCCCGGGAGGAGTCGGAGCGGATCACCGTGGTGGAGGCACAGGGGATGAAGATCGCCGTGCTGGCTTTTACCTTCAGCACCAACGGCATTCCCCTGCCGGGGGATGCTCCCTGGATGGTGAACATGCTCACCAACGAGAAGATAGCCTCCGACCTTCAGAAGGCCCGTGCTCTAAAGCCGGATTTCATTGTGGCTATGCCTCATATGGGCAACGAGTACGAAACCTACACCCGGGATGTCTTTCTGGAGTGGATGGACCTGATGCTCTATCATGGGGCAGATTTGGTGCTGGCCAGCCACCCTCACGTTCTCCAGCCCATGATGATGCGGGAGCTCACCGATATAGAGGGCGTGACCCGGCAGGGCTTTATCATCTGTTCTCTGGGAAACTTCATCGCCGTCCAGCGGGACGAGCCCAGGGATGTGGGCATTATTCTCAAGGTAGAGCTTTCCCAACAGGAGGGGCAGC
>CALCSA010000090.1 GCA_937894185.1 uncultured Clostridia bacterium
GACGACCGCCACATCACAGCCAAGTATGTGGGGGGAAGACGCATCTTCTAACCAACCGAGCGAAAGCGTCACTTGGAAGGAACCATCCCCTTTGCGGTGTCCGCAAATTGACAGGGAATGGGGGATGTGTTACCATATCAGCGGATCAAAATCTTTTCTGTCAGAAAGGAAAAGTGAGCAATGAACGCCTGTGAAATTTTAAGCCACGTAGATCACACGCTGCTGTGTCCCACCGCTACCTGGCCTGAGATACAAAGCCTGTGCATTGAGGCGATAGCCTACCAGACCGCCAGCGTCTGCGTTCCCCCCTGCTACGTGGCGCCCATCGCCGCCCTGCCGGGGAAAAAACCCGTCATCTGCACCGTCATCGGCTTTCCCTTGGGGTACGACTCCACCGCAGCCAAGGTGGAGGGGGCCAGAACCGCCGTGGCTCAGGGTGCTTCCGAGGTAGATATGGTAATCAACCTCACCGATGTCAAAAACGGAGACTATGTCGCCGTTACCCGGGAAATCGCAGCGGTGAAGGAGGCGGTGGGAGCGCATCTTCTCAAGGTGATTGTGGAGACCTGCTACCTCACTCGGGAGGAGAAGATCGCCCTGTGCCGCTGTGTTACCGAGGCGGGAGCGGACTTTATCAAAACATCCACCGGCTTTGGAACAGGAGGAGCTACCTTGAAGGACATCCGGCTGTTCCGGGAGCACATCGGCGCCCATGTGCAGATGAAGGCGTCGGGAGGCATTCGTACCCGGGAGGAGATGGAAGCCTACCTGCGGGAGGGTTGCACCCGGCTGGGAACCAGCTCCGCCGTCCGGATTCTGGCCAATTGCGCCCGGCAGGGCCAGCCGCCGATGGACTAAACCCATACAAGAAAGCCCGTCTGAGAGCAGCGCAAAGGCTGCATCCCGGACGGGCTTTCTTCTGCTATTTTGCTCTATGTTCCGGCTACACCCGGGACAGGCGGGCGTAATTTGCCATGATCTTCTTGGTTCCTACCTTGGCGAACTCCACCTCCAGCAGGGTGTCGCCCCCCATGGCCTTGGCGGAAAGCACCAAGCCTTCCCCAAAGACGCTGTGGCGCACCCGATCCCCGGTCTGAAAGCTTCCGGCCTGCCCCGAGGGCTTGGGGGCTGTCTGTCGCCCCACGCCGATGTCGGTGGCGCTTTGGGAGCGGGAGACGGTTTTCCGCAGAGGGGGAGCCGCCTGCCGGGTCACTTTGCGCAGGGTATGGTCCAGATATTCGGCGTTTTCCGTGGGGATTTCCCGAATAAAGCGAGAGGGCTGATTGTAAACGGTTTGACCGAACAGCAGCCGCCGGAGAGCAGAGGTAATCACCAGTTTCTTTTTGGCCCGGGTAATGGCCACGTAGGCAAGGCGGCGTTCCTCCTCAATCTCGGGGGGGAAGTTGATGGCGTTTCTGCCGGGGAAGATGCCCTCATCCATTCCGGCGATAAACACATGATCGAATTCCAGACCCTTGGCGGCGTGGATGGTCATCAGCACCATGGCGTCGGTGCCGGGGTCGTAGTTGTCCAGGTCCGTGTAGAGGGCGATCTCCTCCAAGAAGCCGGAAAGGGTCCCCTCGGGGTTTTCCTGCTGGTACCGGATCAGGTTACTTTTCAGTTCCAGAATATTCTCCATCCGAACAGCGCCTTCAATACCCTGTCCCTGCAGCATCATCCGGTATCCTGTCTTTTCTAGCAATTGCTCCAGCACAAGGTCCAGAGGCTGGGTTTCCGCCAGATGGGAAAGCTCGTCCATCAAGGCTACAAAGGGATCCAGCACCCCCTTCTTTTTGGAAAGAGAGGCAAACTGCTCCGCCTGCCGCAACACCTCCAGCAGGGGCAGCCCCAAAGAAGCGGAAATTTCCTGAGCGGATTCCACGGTGGTGGCTCCGATGCCTCGCTTGGGCTCGTTGATGATCCGGGAAAGGCGCAGATTGTCGGTGGGGTTGACCAGCACCGTCAGATAGGCGATCATGTCTTTGATTTCCTTGCGCTCGTAAAACCGCACCCCGCCGATGATCCGGTAGGGGATGGCATTTTTGGCCAGCGCCCGCTCCACCGTCCCCGATTGGGCGTTCATCCGGTAAAGGACGGCGTGGTCGGAGAACTTGGCCCCTGCCTGCACGTTTTCCAGCACGGCATCGGCAATCAGGCGGCTTTCCTCCTCCTCATCTCCCACCCGGTGAATCATCACCTTGTCACCGGGGCTTCCCG
>CALCSA010000091.1 GCA_937894185.1 uncultured Clostridia bacterium
ACTCCTCCCCTACCTTTTTGAGGATTTTATCCTCCCCTTTATCAAACAGGTAGCTGGTGTAGGAGCCAGCCTTGGGGTTGTTTTTGCGATCCTTGAGCAGAGTGTACAGGTCCCCAAGCCCAAAAGCATCGGGCTGGGAGGTGTGGTGCAGTTCCTGAAAGAAGCAGCTTTTCTGCCCGGTGTGGCAGGCGGGGCCGGAAGGGCGCACCCGCACCAGCAGAGCATCGCAGTCGCAGTCGGCGGTGATGGAGACGATACTCTGTACATTTCCTGAGCTTTCCCCTTTTCGCCAAAGCTTCTGCCTGCTCCGGGAATAAAAGCAGGTTCTTCCCTCTGCCAGAGAAATCTCCAAACTTTCCCGGTTCATGTAGGCAAGGGTCAGCACCCTGCCGCTGTCCTCATCCTGAACGATCGCAGGAATCAGCCCGTGATCGTCAAAGATCAGGGCGTCTTTGTCAAACATGTTATCCAACCTCAATCTTATTTTGGTATGCCCCGTCTATTGGGAGGCAGCCCCTGTTTGCACAGGCACTCCATGCTCCGCTTCTACCTCTGTCTTCCGGAACAGCTCCAGAAAATCCTCCATGCTGCCCGCTCCGCCCGAGGCCACTACAGGCAGGGAGCACACCCGGCGAACAGCGCAAAGAAGCTCCAGATCAAAGCCCTTCTGCATACCGTCGGCATCCACGCTGTTGATCACCAACTCCCCGGCCCCCCGCTCCTGACCCTGACGGGCCCACTCCAAGGCATCCAGACCGGTGTCTATGCGGCCTCCGGCCCCAAACACCCGGTATTCGCCCTGCACCCGCTTGACATCCATGCTCAGAACCACAGGTTGGCTTCCGTACTGTTTGGCGGCTTCTTCGATCAACTTGGGATTTTGTATGGCTCCGGAATTGATGCTGATCTTGTGGGCTCCACAGGCCAGCACCCGCTCCATATCCTCCAGGCTGTGAATTCCGCCCCCAACGGTGAGGGGGACCGTCACCTTGGAGGCCACCCGGCGCAGCTGGTCGGCAAAGAGAGCCCGCCCCTCCACCGCAGCGGTGATGTCGTAAAAGACAAGCTCGTCCGCTCCTTGAGCGTTATAGTAGGCGGCGGCTTCCACCGGGTCTCCCACATCGCTGATTCCTGTAAAGTTGACTCCCTTGACAAGTTTGCCGTCCCGTATATCCAGACAGGGAACAATTCGCTTGGTCAGCATAACGACAGCAGCTCCTTTAAATCCAGTGTCCCTTCGTAAAGGGCTTTTCCCACAATGGCTCCGTACAGATTCATCTGCGCCAGGGTCTGAACATCCTCCTTGGTGCTTACCCCTCCCGACGCGACGATGTCGCAACCGATTTGGGCATCCAGCTTCCGGTATTCTTCCCGGTCGATTCCCTGCAGCAAACCATCCCGGGAGATGTCGGTGTAAATAATGGTGGATACCCCCGCCTGCTCCAGCCTTTTGCAAAAGTCCAAAGCCTTCAGGCCGCTGTCCTGCTGCCAGCCCCGCACCGCCACCTGACCCTCCCGCACGTCC
>CALCSA010000092.1 GCA_937894185.1 uncultured Clostridia bacterium
CCCATAGCTCAGGTTCATAAAGGGTTCGGGGTTACTGATCAGCTCCTTGACAATGGGCAGATGGGAGCTCATGGCCCGGGCGCCGTACTGGGAAATATCGGGAAGCAGCTTCTGTGCTTCTGCAATAAACTCTGCCGACAGCCGCAGAATGTGCTTTAGGGGCTTGTAAATGACGTCGATGATGCCAAAGAGAATCAGAAACTGAACCACCATGGGCAAACAACCCGACATAGGGTTATAGTTTTCTTTGCTGTAAAGCTCCATCATTTCTTCGTTGAGCTTTTGGCGGTTGTTGGCGTATTTCTTTTGAATTTCCTCCATCTGAGGACGAAGCATAGCCATTTTGGCAGTGCTTTTTTGCTGATTGATGGTGACAGGCAGCATAATCAGCCGGGAAAACAAGGTGAACAGCAGCAGCGCCACACCGTAATTTTTCACTACCTGGTAGAGAAGCCACATGACCCATCCCAAGGGGATACCGATCAGTGAATTGATTGCATCAAACATCTACGATTCCTCCGTACATGCAAGGTGTTGTTGAGATTGAGAAACTTTGGACGGTGGAACGGGATCGTAGCCACCGGGATGTAAGGGGTGGCATTTCAGGATGCGTGCAAGCGCATAAAACCCGCCCCGCAACGCCCCGTGAACCTTAATGGCCTCGTAGGCGTAGGCGGAACAGGTTGGGTAAAAACGACAGGACCGCACCGTAAGGGGCGATATAAACTTCTGGTAAAACCGAATCAGGAGCAATAAAATAAACTTCATTGACTATCCTTACTATAGTGCTTGCCCACCCCACAAGGCAACACTATTGTTTGCCGGAGGCCGACGGAAGGCGGCGACCGGGCAGCTTTTTTAAAACTCCCTCCAGCTCCGCCTTTACCACCTGCATCTTGACGTTAGCAGCTCTGGTACGGGCTACAATGACAAAATCCCAGCCAGAAGGAAACTCGTCCTCCAGCAGGCGGTAAGATTCTAAAATCACCCGCCTGGCCCGGTTGCGTTCTACCGCTTTTCCAATTTTCTTGGTGGTGGTAATTCCCAGCCTGTTTGTTTTGCCCCCTTTGCTGTAATACACAGCCATACAAGGGGTTACCTGCGTTCTGCCCTTGCGGTATAGGCGGCGAAACAGGTAGTTTTCCCGAATCATGAAAGTTTTCTTCATTTAAATACGCGCAGATTACGCCTGCTTTTTTACTGGACGAAAAAGAAAAGCCACAGGTCGCTGTGGCCGCGCTTTTGGTCTAGTGAGTCAGGCGCGCCCTGCCTTTGAGCCTTCTGGAGGCCAGCACCTTTCTCCCGCTTTTGTTTTTCATCCTTTTGAGAAAGCCATGCTCTTTTTTACGCTGCAACTTTTTGGGTTGATAGGTTCTTTTCACGCCGATACCCTCCTTTCGGGGAAAACGGGACAAAGACACCCTTGCCCCTACAAAGTGATATTATATCTTATGCCTTTGCCATATGTCAAGGGATTGTCCTGAAAAACAGA
>CALCSA010000093.1 GCA_937894185.1 uncultured Clostridia bacterium
ATCGAGCATGTTTTAAGTGGTGCGAGTATAATTTAGCAAATCCTAGGGAAAATGGCAAGGTTTTGTGCTATACTAATGACAAACCGAAAAGGATATTGTCTAGCAAAGGAGAAAGCATGATGGCCAAGAAGACTCTGATTATCGGAGCCGGAGGCGTAGCCGGCGTAGCCGTACACAAATGCTGCCAAAACAGCGAAATTTTTCCCGACATTATGATAGCCAGCCGCACCAAAGAAAAATGCGACAAGCTGCGGGAAGAGGCCTTGGCCCGCACCGGCAGCTCCACTAAAATTTCCACGGCCCAGCTGGACGCCATGGATGTAAAGGCCACCACAAAGCTTATTCAGGAATACGGCGCCGATCTGGTGCTGAATCTGGCGCTGCCCTATCAGGATCTGGCCATTATGGACGCCTGTCTGGCCGCCGGGGTGGACTATGTGGATACCGCCAACTACGAGCCGGAGGATACGGCAAAGTTTGAATACAAGTGGCAGTGGGCCTACCGGGACCGCTATCGGGACGCAGGCATCACCGCTTTGCTGGGCAGCGGCTTTGACCCGGGAGTCACCAGCGTGTTTTCCGCCTATGCCCTCAAGCACTACTTTGACGAAATCAACTATATCGACATTCTGGACTGCAACGGAGGGGATCACGGTTATCCCTTTGCCACCAACTTCAACCCGGAAATTAACATCCGGGAGGTGTCCGCTCAGGGCAGCTACTGGGAGGACGGCCGGTGGGTTCACACTCAGCCCATGGAGATCAAGCGGGAGTATGATTTTGCGCAGGTGGGGCAAAAGGATATGTATCTGCTCCACCACGAGGAAATTGAATCTCTGGCCCTCAACATCCCCGGCATCAAGCGGATTCGCTTCTTCATGACTTTTGGGCAAAGTTATCTGACCCATCTCAAGTGTCTGGAAAACGTGGGGATGACCTCCATCGAGCCCATTGAGTTCGAGGGGCATCAGATCATCCCCCTGCAGTTCCTCAAGGCGGTATTGCCCGACCCCTCCTCCCTTGGACCCCGCACCGTAGGTAAAACCAACATCGGCTGCATCTTCCAAGGCGTGAAGGATGGAAAGCCCCGCAACCTGTATATCTACAACGTCTGCGACCATCAGGAGTGCTATAAGGAGGTGGGTAGTCAGGCGGTGGCCTACACCACCGGCGTTCCCGCCATGATCGGCGCCATGATGCTCCTCACCGGAGCGTGGAAAGGCCCCGGCGTGTTTAACATTGAGGAGTTTGACCCCGATCCCTTTATGGATGCCCTCAACCAGTGGGGCCTGCCTTGGATAATTGACGAGAACCCCGTGCTGGTGGACTAAGATTTTGAAATAAAGCTCCCACCGCCAAAGGTCGACCGCCTTTGGCGGTTCCCTTGGGGAAAGGGAAATCGTGGGACAAGGAGGAACCCCATGCGGATAGAAGAGCTGCCCACCCCCTGTTTTGTGGTGGACGAGGCTTTGATTATACGGAATCTAAACCTTTTGCGGGGAGTTATGGACCGGACCGGGTGCAAAATCCTGCTGGCCCAGAAGGCGTTTTCCATGTTCCGCCTGTACCCCCTCATCGGCCGGTATTTGGCGGGAACCGCCGCAAGCGGCCTCTACGAAGCCAAGCTGGGCCGGGAAATGGGGGGCGAGAACCATGTGTTTTGCACCGCCTACCGGGACAGCGAGTTTGAGGAGATCACCCAAATCTGCGGCCACATCATCTTCAACTCCTTTGGGCAGTTGGAGCGGTTTGGGGATCAAGCTCTGGCGGCAGGGGCCAGCATTGGCATCCGGGTCAATCCCCAGTGCTCCACTCAGGGGGATCAGGCCATTTACGACCCTTGCTCTCCCGGCTCCCGGCTGGGGGTGACGCTGGAACACTTCCGCCCCGATCTGCTGGAGCGGTACCGGGTGGAAGGGCTTCACTTTCACACCCTTTGCGAGCAGGATGCCGCCCCTCTGGCCCAGACAGTGGAGGCGCTGGAACGCAGCTTTTCCCCCTTTCTGCCCCGGATGCAGTGGCTGAATTTGGGGGGAGGCCACCACATCACCCGGGAGGGCTACGATATCCCTCTGCTGGAGCAGGTGATTCGCCACCTGCAAAAGACCTATAACGTACAGGTGTATCTGGAACCGGGAGAGGCCATTGCCCTGGGCGCCGGGTTTCTGGTGACCACTGTGCTGGATGTGACCCAAAACGCAGGGATAAAAAACGCCATACTGGATACTTCCGCCGCCTGCCACATGCCCGATGTGCTGGAAATGCCCTACCGCCCGCCTCTGGTTCATGGGGGAGAGCCGGGAGAAAAGCCCCACACCTACCGTTTGGGAGGCCCCACCTGCCTGGCGGGGGATATTGTGGGGGACTACAGCTTTGATCAGCCTCTGCAGGTGGGGGACCGCCTGATGTTCGGGGATATGGCCATCTACTCTATGGTCAAAACCAACACCTTTAACGGCATGCCTCTGCCCGCCATTGTCCTGCGCGACAGCGGGGGAGTTTGCACCGTCGTCAAAGAGTTCGGATATGAAGCCTTTCGCAGCCGTCTTTCGTGAGAAAGGCGGCTTTACTCATACAGCGACCTATGGACAACGAGTAAAATTGTTCACAAATAATTTACTAAAAGTTATAATATTCTATTGACAAAAGCCTGATCACAGGGGTATACTATAATTAAAGAACGGGAAGAATAAAAAGCAATACGCAGCTTGTTCCCGGGCTATTTTGGAACAAGGGAAAGGGGTGGTTCCGATGTACAAGGAAGAAGAAAGCCGAAAGCACCTGGGGCCCAGCGCCAGCCCCGGCCGCCTTGCCCGACCTTAACTCGCGGTATTTATCCATTGTAAAGAAAGTGGACACAACCGAACCCCATTGGCGGAGGTAGCCATTTGCAGCAGGCGGGTTTTGTTGGCGGAATCAAATGGCGAAAATATAAATTTGGAGCAAACGTAAAACCAACCATATTCAGTCCAAGTTTATTGAAAAACGCGTCGAATCAACTCTAAGCAAATAATTTGTGATAAAGGAGTTTTAGATCAAGGGATTGGCAGTACGTGTCAAAAAGCGTAAGTTGCACCTCTGCCGGCAGAACCTGTATAGGTAAATCCAAGAAATAATCTCCTCACGCATTACCCCCGCAAAGCCTTGGCTCATGTGCCAAAATAGATAGGTTGTTTGCGCGGGATATCAAAAAATTAAAAAGCCGCATTCCCAAAGGGGAGTGCGGCCTTTTTTCGCGTTTGGGCATTGTTATGGCAGATCTTGCGTGTTTTTACATACCTCTTACACAAAGCCCCGTTTGTTTTTTACGCCCGGTCTTTAAACTGGGCTTGTATGAAAAAACAAATGAGAATGTTATGGAGGAATAAAAAAATGAAACAAACAATCACCCTACTTCTGGCGGCTCTTATGCTGCTGATGGCCGTTACCGGATGCACCCAAGGCGGCGCTCAGGATGCCGGAAAGAACATCACCGTAGTCTCCCGGGAGGACGGCAGCGGAACCCGGGGCGCCTTTATTGAGCTGTTTGGGGTAGAGGCGAAGGGGGAGGACGGCTCTAAAAAGGATATGACCACCAAAGAAGCCCTCATCGTCAATAAAACCGACGTGATGCTCACCAACATCGCCGGCGACCCCAACGCCATTGGCTATGTGTCTATGGGCTCCCTAAACAACACGGTCAAGGCTTTGTCCATTGACGGGGCAGCCGCCACCGCCGCAAACGTGCAAAACGGAAGCTATCCCATTGCAAGGCCCTTTATCATCGCCACACGGGATGATGTTTCGGAGCTGGCTCAGGACTTTATTCGGTTTATCCTGTCCAAAGAGGGGCAGGCGGTGGTGGGGGGGAGCTACACCGCCGTCGACGAAAACGCCCCCGCCTATGAGGGCGTAAAGCCCGAGGGGAAAATCAGCGTAGCCGGGTCCTCTTCCGTCACCCCCATTATGGAAAAGCTCAAGGAAGCCTACCTGACTCTGAATCCCAAGGCTGCCATCGAAATTCAGATGAGCGATTCCACCGCCGGCATGACCGCCGCCATGGAGGGAACCTGTGACATCGGCATGGCAAGCCGGGCCCTGAAGGAAAGCGAACTGGCCCAGCTGACCGGGACAGCTATTGCTCTGGATGGCATCGCTGTCATCGTCCACCCCGGGAACCCGGTGGTAGATATGACCGGTGAGCAGGTGCGCAGCATCTTTACCGGCGAAACCACCACTTGGGAAGGCCTGCAATGAGGGAGCGGAGCTTGCAGGAAAACCTGATGAAGGCGGTGTTCCTCATCTCCACCCTCATCAGTATCCTCACGGTGGCGCTGATCTGCCTGTTCCTCTTTGCCAACGGAATTCCCGCCATGGGCAAGATTGGGTTCTACCAGTTCCTGCTGGGCAGAGAGTGGTCCCCTAGCGATCTGCCCCCCGCCTTTGGGATTCTGCCCATGATGCTGGGCAGCCTCTATGTCACGGCAGGCGCCATCCTCATTGGCGTGCCGGTGGGCATCCTCACCGCCGTCTTTCTGGCCAAGGTTTGCCCCAAGCCTTTGTATCGGGTGCTCAAACCCGCGGTGGACCTGCTGGCGGGAATCCCGTCGGTGGTGTACGGATTCTTTGGCCTTGTCACCATTGTCCCCATGGTGCGGATGCTGTTTGGCGGAAACGGCAGCAGCATTCTGGCGGCTTCTCTGCTGCTGGGACTGATGATTTTGCCCACCGTCATCGGTATCACCGAAAGCGCTATTCGCGCCGTGCCGGGGGAACTTTATGACGGCGCGGTGGCTCTGGGGGCAAGCCACGAAAGAGCGGTGTTCCGGGTGCTGCTCCCCGCCGCCAAATCGGGGATTCTGGCGGCGGTGGTGCTGGGTATCGGTCGTGCCATCGGCGAGACCATGGCGGTAATTATGGTGGCGGGAAATCAGGCCCGGATGCCGGAGGGAATCTTCAAGGGGGTGCGAACCCTCACCGCCAACATCGTGCTGGAAATGGGCTACGCCGCCGAGCTTCACCGGGAGGCCCTGATTGCCACGGGGGTGGTGCTCTTTGTCTTTATCCTGCTGATCAACCTGCTGTTTTCCGCCTTGAGAAAGGGGGGGAGACCATGAGGCAAAAGATCACCGATACCCTCCTGCGGGTGGCCACTTGGTTGGCGGCAGCCCTCACCTTTGGGGCGCTGTTCTTTCTCATCGCCTACATCCTGACCCGGGGAATTCCCTACATCAAGCCGTCGTTGTTTGCCCTGCACTACAACAGCCAAAACGTTTCCCTGCTGCCGGCGCTGGTCACCACGGTGCTGATGGTGCTGCTCTCTCTGGCGGTTGCGGTGCCTTTGGGGTTGTTCACCGCTATCTATCTGGTGGAGTACGCCAAACGGGGCAATCCCTTGGTGAGAATGGTGCGGATGACGGCGGAAACATTGTCCGGCATCCCCTCTATTGTGTACGGACTGTTTGGAATGCTGTTCTTTGTCACTTGGCTGGGCTGGGGGTTTTCCATACTGGCGGGAACCTTTACCCTGGCCATTATGATTCTGCCTCTCATCCTGCGCACCGCCGAGGAAAGCCTGAAAGCGGTCCCCGACACCTACCGGGAGGGAGCCTTTGGTCTGGGAGCCGGACGGCTGCGCACGGTGTTCCGCATTGTGCTGCCTGCCGCCGCCCCGGGGATTTTGGCGGGAGTGATTCTGGCGGTGGGCCGGATTGTGGGGGAAACTGCCGCCCTTACCTACACTGCGGGAACGGTGGCTCAGATTCCGGAAAGCCTGATGGCCTCGGGCCGGACCCTGTCGGTTCACATGTACGCCCTTTCCAGCGAGGGGCTGTACACCGGACAGGCCTATGCCACCGCCGTTGTTCTGCTGGTTTTGGTGGCGGGCATCAACACTCTGTCGGCGGCGCTGGCCAAGAAGATTGGGAAAGGGTAACAAGGGTAACATAGATGGAAAAATTCAGACTCCGCGACGTGAGCTTGTGGTATAATGACTTTAAAGCTCTCAAAGATATTACCATGGACATTGTATCCGGCGAGGTAACTGCTTTTATTGGCCCTTCCGGCTGCGGAAAATCCACCCTGCTCAAAAGCTTTAACCGGATGAACGATCTGGTGGAGGGGTGCAAAATCACCGGCAGTATCCAACTGGACGGGCAGGATATTTACAAAGACCCCAACATCAACGGCCTGCGCAAACGGGTGGGGATGGTGTTCCAAAAGCCCAATCCCTTTCCCATGAGCATCTACGACAATGTGGCCTTTGGCCCCCGCACCCACGGCGTCAAATCCCGCCTTGTGCTGGACGAGCTGGTGGAAAAAGCCCTGCGGGATGCGGCGGTGTGGGAGGAGACCAAGGACCGGCTGAAAAAAAGCGCTCTCTCCCTTTCCGGCGGGCAGCAGCAGCGGCTGTGCATCGCCCGGGCGCTGGCGGTGGAGCCACAGGCTCTGCTGATGGACGAGCCAACCTCGGCACTGGACCCTATCTCCACCTCTAAAATTGAGGAGCTGGTCACTCAGCTCAAAGAGCGGTACACCATCGTCATCGTCACCCACAACATGCAGCAGGCCACCCGGATTTCCGATAAGACGGCGTTTTTCCTGCTGGGGGAACTGGTGGAATACGGCAAAACCGAGCAGGTGTTCTCGCTGCCCCGGGATAAGCGGTGCGAGGATTATATCACAGGGAGGTTTGGATGATGCGCACAAGATTTGACCGGCAGCTGGAAACCCTAAACACCATGCTTATTGAGATGGGCGCTCAGACCGAACGGGCCATCGCCCTTTCCATCCAAGCCCTCAAGGAGCAAAATGTAAAGCTGGCCCGGCAGGCCATTGCCTGTGAGCGGGAAGTGGATCAGACGGAAAAAGAAATTGAGACCCTATGTCTGCGGCTTTTGTTGCAGCAGCAGCCGGTAGCGGGGGACCTGCGCCTTATTTCCGCGGCTCTTAAAATGATCACCGACATGGAACGAATTGGGGATCAGGCGGCGGATATTGCGGAAATCTCCATCCACCTGTCTCAGGAGCCCTACATCAAAAAGCTGGAGCATATCCCGCAGATGGCGCAGGCCACGGTGAAGATGGTCACCGAGAGCATCGACGCTTTTGTTCACCGGGATTTGGCGCTGGCCCGGGAGGTAGTGGATTACGATGATGTGGTGGACGGCCTTTTTGACGCCGTCAAGAACGATCTCATCGCCCTGATCGGGGCGGACAGCGCCAACGGCATACAGGCCATCGATCTGATTATGGTGGCAAAATATCTGGAGCGGATCGGCGACCACGCCGTCAACATTGCCCAGTGGGTGGCGTTTTCCATCACGGGGACTCACGACGGCGGGGAGGAGGCAGATTAAATGCGAAGGGTTTATATGGTAGAAGACGACGAGGATATTCGGGAGCTGACCCTTTACGCTCTGGAGGCAGCGGGGTTTTTCTGCCGGGGGTTTGAGGAGGGGGAAGGCTTTTTTGCCGCTCTGGAGCAGGAGGAGCCCCCTCATCTGGTTTTGCTGGACATCATGCTGCCGGGGGATGACGGCATCACCATCCTGAAAAAGCTGCGCAGCCATGGCAGGTACGGCGAAATCCCCGTCATCATGCTCACCGCCAAAAGCAGCGAGGCGGATAAAGTCAAGGGGCTCAACTTTGGCGCGGACGACTATATCCCAAAGCCTTTTGGAGTGACCGAGCTGATTGCCCGGATCAACGCCGTTCTGCGCAGGATAAAGCCTGACTCTCCGGCAGACGGCAGCCTTGTCTGCCAAAACGTGGTTTTGGACAACCGGCGCCGCAGCGTCACCGTAGACGGTCAGGCCGTGGCTCTGACCTTTATGGAGTTTGAGCTGCTGTATTATCTCATGGTGAATATGGGCATCGTCCTGAGCCGCAACAAGCTGATGGACGCCGTTTGGGGCTATGACTACGAGGTGGAAAGCCGCACGGTGGATGTCCATGTCAAATCCCTGCGGCAAAAGCTGGGGGAGGCCGGGGAGCACATTAAAACCGTGCGCAACGTCGGCTACAAAATGGGGGAGTAGAATCATGAACAAACGCATCTTCCGCTCCATGTATCTGCTGGTTCTTCTCACCGTGGTGTTTTTTGCCGCTCTTTGGGGGGCGGTCTTTTCCCGGCAGTTTGAAACACAGGCCAAAGATGGCCTCAAGAACCTTCGAGTCTCGGTGATGGATGAGGCGGGAACG
>CALCSA010000094.1 GCA_937894185.1 uncultured Clostridia bacterium
CTTTCGGCTATTGTAGCAACTCTTCGACATGTCCGTCAAACCGGGATTGGGTCAGCTTAACCGGTTCTGGTTCGTCCATCCCGGGGGGCTCTGGACGACAATGAATGATAGGGAACAGCGGGCCTCAGTTCCGCCTCTTTTCTTTTTTGGGCCAGACGATTGAGCCGGGCTTTTCTCTTTTTCCTGATCTGATAGCGGCGACAGGCAATCAGCAATACAATCATGAGCAGAACAACGACTGCCCCGATCGCTGCCTTTCGAAAAAGTGGATGTTTCACAAAACCAGGGGAGAGCTGAACTTCCTGAGTCATGACGGGAATGGAGGAAAGGTTGACATCGGCGGTGAGGTGGACTTCTCCCAAGGCGGCGGGAACCATGGCGGGTGAGGCGGTGGCTTCAAAGATGACGCAGCATTCCACCGGGGAACTCACCGCGAGAGCTTGAGGCTTTTGAAAGATCACGGCAACATCGTCGGGATTAACGTCGTTGTGCAGTAAAGCGGTAAAATCCCTGTCGGCATAAAAGGTGGCACTGCCCACCACCTGTTCCCCCTCCAGCACCGGAGCCTGAAAGCCGGAAAAGCTTGCCTTTGGAATGGAGTAGGGGACAAACTCAGTAAATCCAAACTCCAGCAGTTTTTCCGTGTCGTCGAACTTATCTCCCCGGCTTGGAGAACCCATGACAGTGCAAACCAAGGTGCGATCTCCCCGCCGAGCCACGGTGGTCATGGTGTGCTGGGCTTCTTCGGTATACCCCACCTTTCCACCCACTACACTGGGATTGTAGTAGCCCGTTTCTTGCACCAGCTGATACTGGTAATTGGTAAAAGGCCGCTCGTGGTTTTTGTTGGTAGGCGGCATGGTATACCGGGCGGTCCCGAAATAGGTTTGGAACAAGTCGTTTTGCATGGCATACCGGGTGATCAGAGCCATGTCATAGGCGGTGGTGTAGTGGTTGTCGTCATGCAGCCCGTGGGCGTTGGTAAAGTGAGTGTCCAGAGCGCCGATGTCCCGGGCCCGAGCGTTCATCATGTCGGCAAAGACTTCCTGACTTCCGGCGATATGCTCGGCCAAAGCGTTGGCGGCATCGTTGGCGGAGGGCAGCATCAAAGCGTAAAGGCCGCTGTCCACGGTGAACTGTTCCCCTTCGGTGAGGGCGATGTGGGAGCTGTTCCAGGTGATGCTGTCCACAGCGCTTTGATTCACCGTAACCACTTCGTATGGTCGGCTGTTTTCCAGCACCACCAGCGCGGTCAGAACCTTGGTAGTGCTGGCGGGATAGATCCGGCGCTTCATATCTTTACTGTAAAGCACCTGCCCGGTGTCCAAATCCATCAAAACGGCGGTCTGAGATTTCAGGTCTATTTCATCCATCGCCCTGACGCTCAAGGTCACCGCCGGGCTTAACAGCAATAAAAGCGCACACAGCAATCCAAAAAAATTCTTCATCGGCTCCCCCAAGTGCCCGCCTGCTTGGCGGGCCGCTGCATCTTTGTTGATGATATTATAATATATTTTTTGGATTCTATCAACACATGTCCAAGGTGAAAGCAGAAGGCGAAATCATTCAAAACAATGGGAAGTAGACCAAAATGCAATTTATAACCTATAGAATCCCCAAAAAATACCGGATAGGATGTTATTTTTTACAAGCCCTAAAAGATATTCTTTCTGATTTTCTTTTCAAGATGCAAGCTGGAATAAACCTTGGATTTTACAAAATACTAAAATTGCGGTACGAAATATTGGAACGATTGTTTGGAGGGAAGGCATGATCGCGGTTATTGTTGCGGCTAAAAAACAAAATAAGGATTTTACAAGCGAGCTGACACGTCTGCTGGAAAAACACTTTGACACGGTGCGAGCCTACGGTGGGGTTCTTTCCGTGAAGAAATCCAATCCCACCATGATCATCTGCGATATTCAGAGCTTTGATACCGTAAAAGCCGAAAAAGCCATTGTAATCTATAAGGATATGCTGCCAATGCCCCAGCGGTTGCTGGCGGTTGGGCATGGGGTGGCGATTGTGGATTCCTCCAATTATCAATTATCCCAAACTCTGTCCGACACCGGGCTTCCCGCCATCACCTGTGGTCTGCACAGCCGGGACACCATCACCCTGACCAGCATGGGAGAGGACAGCGCCGTCATTGGAATTCAGCGGGCCATTGTAAACTTTGACGGCTCGGCCACAGAGCCTCAGGAATTGCCCATTGGTTTTGCCAAACCCATCGACCGCTTCACTTTGATGGCGGCGGCTGCGATTTTAATTTTGTCGGGAAACTGCCATTTGCTGAAAGGAAAAATGTGACGGGACATCATGTTATTTCCACTCATATCTGTGGAGACTGCGCTTATACTACTATTGCAAACGCAAACCACTTTATCGAGTATTAAGGAGTGAAAAAGTTATGGCTAACAAGACTCTTGTTCCCGAAGCTAGGGAAGCTATGGACCGCTTCAAGATGGAAACTGCCAACGAGGTTGGCGTAAACCTGAAGCAGGGTTACAACGGCGATCTTACCTCCCGTCAGGCTGGTTCCGTCGGTGGTCAGATGGTTAAGAAAATGATCGAGGCGTATCAGAACTCCGTAAAATAACTTGGGTTCGCAGCAATCCTCCCCGGCCGTTGCCGGGGAGTCTTTTTTGCAACAAAACGACCGGAAGCCTTTTCTTCCGGTCGTTGCCGATGATGATTATGATACAACTAAGATCTAAGCTCCCTGGCGGGCTGCCACAGGCTGAGCCTGATGGCTCTCGTCCTGACGGCGAATTTCCGCCCGCTTGATTTTGCCGGAAAAGGTTTTGGGAAGCTCCTCCACAAACTCTATGATGCGGGGGTATTTATAAGGAGCGGTCTGCTGCTTCACATGCTCCTGCAGCTCCCGGACAAGGATGCTGCAAGGGGAAAAGCCACTGGTGAGAACAACAGTCGCCTTGACCACCGTACCCCGGACGGGGTCGGCCGCTCCCGTGACGGCACATTCCCGAACGGCGGGGTGCTCCATCAGCACGCTTTCGATTTCAAAGGGCCCGATGCGGTAGCCGGATGCCTTGATGACGTCGTCCACCCGCCCCACATACCAATAAAAGCCATCGTCATCTCGGCGGGCCGTGTCGCCGGTGTGATACATATTGTCGTGCCATGCTTTGTAGGTCAAATCCCGGTCCCGGTAGTAGCCACAGAAGAGCCCCACCTGCATCTGGTCGTGGTGGGTGCGGACAATCAGCTCGCCCACCTCGCCGTTGGGAACACTGTTGCCATCGGCATCCACCAGATCGATTTCGTAAAGGGGAGAGCATTTACCCATGGAGCCGGGTTTGGGTTCGGTGCCCAGCAGATTGACGGTAAGGGCGGTGGTTTCGCTTTGACCAAAGGCTTCCATGATTTTGATGCCGGTATGCTGGTAGAAGCGGTTAAATACCTCGGAATTGAGAGCTTCTCCGGCGGTGGTGGCATGGCGGATGTTGCTCAAATCGTAGTGCTCCATCCCTTCCTTGATGAGGAAACGATAGATGGTAGGCGGCGCGCAGAAGGTGGTCACTTTATATTGAGATACCATCTGCATCAAATCGGCGGGGATGAATTTGGTGAAATCGTAGACAAAGATGGAAGCGCCCACAAACCACTGACCATAGATTTTTCCCCAGCTGGCCTTGGCCCAACCGGTGTCCGCCACCGTCATGTGCAGATCATCTCCGGTGATGCCGTGCCAGTATTTGGCGCTGATGATGTGGCCGATGGGATAGGTGTGGTTGTGATAGGCCATTTTGGGATTTCCAGTGGTGCCGGAGGTAAAGTAAAGTAGCAAAGGCTCCTCCGCCTTGGTGGGAATTCGCTCGTCAAGGGGCTGATGGAAGCAAAGCTGATTGTTAAAATCGATCCAGCCGGGACGCTTACCGCTGTCAAACAGGGAGCCTGCCACCAGAAACTTGCCTTTTATGCCGTCGTATTGTTGACAGGCGGCGTCGGCGTGGTTGGCGGTTTCACCCTCCGCGGTGGCGATGATATACCGGACATCGGCGCTGCGGAAGCGGTAAAGGTAATCCTTGGCGGTAAGCATATTGGTGGAGTTGATAGCCACAGCGCCCAGCTTGTGGAGCGCCAGAATGCAGAACCAGAACTGATAGTGGCGGCTGAGCACCAGCATCACCATATCGCCCTTTTGAACCCCGTAATCCCGCAGCATACCCGCCGTCAGGTCGGAGTAGTACTTCATCTGTCCAAAGGTAAATGTTTTTTCTTCCCCGTGCTCGTTGGCCCATACCATGGCCCGGCGGTCCGGCTGCAAGGCGGCAATTTGATCCACCACGTCGTAGGCAAAGTTAAAGTTGGCGGGATAGACAGGCTCAAAGGTGTCCAACACGCCATTTGCGTCGAAGGTTTCCTTGCAGAAGCTTTGATAAAGGGTCTCCACCGTGATAGTCTGATTGGCTGTATCAGTGTTTTCCATCTTCTGTTCCTCCATAATCGTTTGTAATGGCGGAAGTGAGAAAACGAAATGAGCGGGGAAGGAGCGTCTTTTTTGAGGAAAAACAAAAAATGCTCCATCCCACAATGGGACGAGCATTTACCCGTGTTACCACCCAAATTGTACAGAAAATAATCCTGTACCACTCATTACGGATTCCAACAAATCCTCGGCCTGTAACGCTGCCTTTGCGTAGACATCTACTCGCGTAAAGTACGCTTTCTTGTCTCGGCTTCAGGGCTACAGTTCCCGCCGTTTGCCACCGGTTTGCACCAACCACCGGCTCTCTGAGGGCAAAGGATGGAAGGAACCCTCCCTGTCACTGCCTTTAAAAAATCTTTAATTTTTATTAGAATACCACGATGAACCGATCTTGTCAAGAGATAATTATAAAAAAGTTAAACAAAAATTACTTTAGCATAGTAATTGACTAAAATAATAAAGAAGAGTATAATAAAAAAAGTGTCTCCAATTGGCGGAGGGTTTTTGCTCCGTGATGTTACATCATGTATATATGGGATGTGTGAAGAAATGAAGGGGTATGGCCTTGCGATTTTTCCGGCATTTTTGCCCCGGGAAGCCTGTGTCCTCAGGCTGCGGGCTCTGTATGAAAGCCGGGGATTTTGGCGGACAGAGACTGCCAAGTTTGAAGATTACGGCCTCTACTTGGACAATAAAAACTTTTTAGGGACCGACCAAATCCTCACCTTTATGGATCATAGCGGAAGGTTGCTGGCTCTCAAGCCCGACATTACCCTGAGCCTTGCCAAAAACCAGCCTGCTCAGGCTTCGGCTACCCCGGAAAAACTCTATTATGTCGAGGAAGTGGTGCGCTTTTCCCCCGAGAACCGGGCCTACAAGGTACTGGATCAAATCGGGCTGGAATGGATGGGCAGGGAGGACGCCTTCGCCAATCTGGAGGTGCTGGACCTTGCCCTGCGCAGTCTCTCCCTCATGGGGGAAAGCGCCATGGATGTCTCCCATCTGGGCTTTGTCTCGGGGCTGCTGGAAAACACCGGGCTTTCCCCCCTGGTGGAGCGGAAGGTCTTGGGAGCCATTCACTCCAAAAGCCCCCATGATGTGGCGGAGGTTCTGGAGGCGGAGGGTGTGGTCAACAGCCGCCGGGAGCAGATCTTGGCTCTGGCAGGCATTCACGGACCCTTTCAAACAGCTTTGCAGGAGGCCAAAGGTCTGATTCGGGGGGAGGGGATGGCAAGGGCATACGCTGAACTGGAAGTTCTGGCAAAATCCCTGCAACCCGCCCAACATCAAACCCTGCATCTGGACTTCTCGGTGGTCAACGATCTGGACTACTACAACGGCCTGATCTTCCGGGGGTATATCCGGGGCATTCCCGGAGTGGTTTGCAGCGGCGGCCGGTACGACAATTTGATGCAAAAGCTGGGCAAGAACTGCCGTGCCATTGGATTCGGTATCGCCCTGCATCAGCTGGATACGTTTCTGGGAGCAGGGCAAAGGCAGACCGATCTGCTGCTGCTGTATCCCGCCCAATGTGATTGGAGCGCCCTTATGGAGCAGGTGCGGGAGCTGAACGCTCAGGGTCTAACCGTGCGCTGCGAAAGGGAAGACGCCGATATCACAAGGCTTTCTTATGGCAAGCTTGAGCGGTTTGGGGGAGGTGGAAACAAATGCTGAACGTGGCTTTGCCCAAGGGCAGGTTGGGGGATCAGGTGTTTTCCATGTTGGAGCGGGCAGGGTATGGGGGAGCAGGTCCGGTCAAGGGCTCCCGCCGTCTGGTGGTGGAGGATAAAGCCGCCGGAGTCCGGTACTTTTTAGTCAAACCCTCCGACGTTGCCATCTACGTCCTCCACGGTGCTGCCGATGTGGGGGTGGTGGGGAAGGATATTCTGCTGGAAACCACCCCCGACGTTTACGAGCTGCTGGATTTACACATCGGCACCTGCCGGATGGCGGTGGCAGGCTTGCCGAATACAAGTTTTTCCCGGCAGGTTTTGCGGGTGGCCACCAAATACCCCAACATCGCCAAACGTTATTTTGACGCCCAAAGCAGGGAGATTGAGCTCATCGCCCTCAACGGGTCCATCGAGTTGGCTCCTTTGGTGGGGCTTTCCGATGTCATTGTAGATATTGTAGAGACCGGCTCCACCCTCAAGGCCAATCACCTCAAGGTGCTGGAAGAGATGATGCCCATTTCCGCCCGGCTGATTGCCAACATTGCCAGCTATAAGTTTAAGGCGCAGGCCATTCAGGCCATGGTGGATGCCTTGGCCCAAGAGGTAAACCGGAGAGGGGAGGGCATTCAGTGAGCCGTTTTCTCAGCCGCCATGTGCGGGGACTGGAGCCCTATGTACCGGGGGAGCAGCCGTTGGATCGGCAGTACATCAAGCTCAACACCAACGAGTGCCCCTATCCCCCGGCGCCGGGAATTGTCCGCCTGTTGGCGGAGCACACCGGGCAGGAGTTTGCCCTCTACCCCGATCCGGAAGCCAAGGAGTTGCGGGGTGCCATCGCCCGCCGGTACGGCCTTGCCGCTGAGAAGGTGTTTGTGGGCAACGGTTCCGATGAGGTGCTGGCCTTCCTCTGTATGGCTTTTTTTGATGGGGGGGACCCTATCTATTTTCCCGATCCCAGCTACGGATTTTATGAGGTATACGCCAACCTCTTCGGCCTGAAGGCCCGTCCCATTCCCTTGGCGAAGGACTTCTCCATTAAAGAGGAAGATTATTTGGAACTGGATGGACATATCCTCCTCGCCAACCCCAATGCCCCCACCGGCCTTGCCCTGTCCCGCTGCAAGATCGAGGGGATTCTCAAGGGAAACCCCCATCATCTGGTGGTGGTGGATGAAGCTTATGTGGATTTTGCCGGTGAGGATGTCACCAGTCTGCCCCTGCTCTCCGACTATGACAACCTGATGATTGTGGGGACCTTTTCCAAGTCTCGCTCTCTTGCGGGTTTGCGGCTGGGCTACGCATTTTCCCGGCCGGAGCACATCGCCGCACTGGAGCGGATCAAATATTCCTTTCACCCCTACAATGTCAACCGATTCACCCAGCAGGCAGGTGTCATTGCCGTGGAGGACGACGCTTACATGGGCCACGTACTGGAGAAAATCATTGCAACCCGGGATAGAACCTCCCTCCGGCTGCGGGAATTGGGATGCAGGGTGTTGCCCAGCAGCACCAATTTCCTATTCATGGCCCATCCCAGCCTGACGGGTAGAGAGCTCTATCAAAAACTGCGGGAAAAGGGGATACTGGTGCGTTGTTTTGAGCATCCCCGCACCCTTGACTTTGTCCGGGTGAGCATTGGCACCGATGAGGAAATAAAGGCGTTTTTACGCGCAGTGGAGGAAACTTTATGAGACAGGCCACCGTGAACCGGCAAACCGCCGAAACCCAAATATCTCTCACCCTCAATCTGGATGGAACGGGATGCTATGGGATTGACACCGGCATTGGATTTTTTAATCATCTGCTGGAACTGTTTGCCGCCCACGGCTCCTTTGATTTATGCCTGCAATGCCGGGGTGATTTGGTGGTGGACGGCCATCACACCGTAGAGGATGTGGGGATTGCGCTGGGCACGGCGTTTCGGCAGGCGTTGGGAGAAAAGCGGGGAATCCACCGCTATGCCGATCTGGTGCTCCCCATGGACGAGGCGCTGATTTTGATTGCGCTGGACCTTTCCGGCCGAAGCTATTTAGGCTATGAGGTAAACTTTACCGCTCCCATGATCGGCCAGTGGGACACTCAGCTGTTGGAGGAGTTCCTCCTTGCCCTGACCCGCTCTATGGGGCTGACCCTCCACGTTCGGCAGTTGGCGGGGAAGAACGCTCATCACATCGCCGAAGCTGTTTTGAAAGGGCTGGGCCGCGCCCTGCGCCGTGCCGTGGCCATCCAGCCCGACATGGAAGGCAAAGTCCCCTCCACCAAAGGCTCCTTACAGGGATAAGGGCAACCGCCATCACCTCAGAAATACCTGCGTTTAAAAGAGGAAAGAGCTTTATAGCTCTTTCCTCTTTTTAGATGGGGTGTGGCCGCTATGTTCTTTTCCCAGTTCTCCAAGAAAAGTTGGGGGATGCCGAAATCCTTTTGCAGGGCAGCTGAATATGGCGGCGCAGCAAAATCATGGCGGCAACGTTGGGGATAGCCATCATGGCATTGAGGGCGTCTGCCAATCCCCAGAGCCTGCGCATGTCCCCCATGGCCCCCACCACAGCGCAGACAATGAACAGCCAGCGGTAGAGATGGATGGCCGCTTTGCTGCCTCCCGTCAAGAAGCCGATGGCGGTCTCGCCGTAAAAGCACCAGCCCAGCATTCCGGCCACCGCAAAGCACATCACCGAAACCGCAATAAAGCCCGCACCCTTGAGGCCGAAGACACTGGAAAAAGCAGCGGAGGTCATCTCCACGCCGTCCAAGCCACTTTGCCAGAGGGTGCCTTTCTGAGCGGTCAACAGTACCAGTGCCGTCAAGGTGCAGACGACGATGGTATCCAGAAAGACTTCAAAAATCCCCCACACACTTTGATGAGCCGGGCTCTTGCAGTCGGCGCAGGCATGGGCAATGGGGGCGGAACCAAGCCCCGCCTCGTTGGTGAACACTCCCCGGGAAATTCCATAGCGGATCGCAGAGGAAAGGCCGTGGCCCAACACCCCCCCGGCCATTCCTGCGGGGGCAAAGGCCCCCCGGAAAATAAGGGAAAAGGCAGTGCCCAGATACCATTTGTTGCGGACTAGCGCCGTCACGGAGCAGGCAATGTAGGCGATGGAGATAAAGGGAATCATCACCTCGTTGACGGAGGCGATGCGTTGCAGGCCTCCAAACACCACCAGAGCCAGCAGGGAAGCCACCAGAACACCGCTGATCCAAGGGGGGATTCCAAAGGCGGCAAGAGCCGCCCCGGATACCGCGTTCACCTGAGTCATGTTGCCGATTCCAAAGGAGGTAAGGGCGCACAACAAAGCAAAGATGCTGCCCAACCACGGTTTATTCAGGGCATTCTTCATATAATACATGGGCCCGCCCCGAAATCCGTCCATGGTTTTTTCCCGAAATTTTACCGCTAAAAATATTTCGCCATATTTGGTCATCATACCAAAGAACGCCGATACCCACATCCAAAAGATGGCTCCGGGGCCCCCTAATGTCAAAGCGGTGGCAACTCCGGCAATATTTCCTACTCCCAATGTTCCGGCCAGAGCGGTGCTCATTGCCTGAAAAGGTGAAATGCTTGTCAGGTCCGGTTTGACGTCCTTTTGCATCAAAGTGCCCACGGTGTTCTTGAGGATGAAGGGGAGGCCACGCAGCTGGAAGAACCGGGTTTTCAGGGTAAGCCAAATACCGGTGCCAAAAAGCAAAGTCACCATGGAACCTTGGTACAAAAGGCTTTGCATTAACTGTAAAGCTCTTTGCATTTACACAGCTCCTTTTATATGATCCGCTGGTAAATGTATATGGTCCTTGTAAAGGGAATAGCATTGCCATTCTGGAGTTTTTAATGTATAATATAGCTTCGGACAACCAATAATGCTATTTGATACCAGATATGGAAAAATTTAGGGCTTGCGGCAACAGGTAAATTTTTATTAGGTTACATGCAGGCAGTACAACCAAAGTTATTAAAATGTACCGCCGGCATTGTGCGGTCAAGCCCGCAACAAGGTGGTTTCATGCTAAAAAAGATACTGAAAAATAGAATGTGCCGGAAGCTTGCCATTTTTGTGGTAGCTTTTGCCGCAGTTGGCGCACTGGTGATTCTCCAAGCGGCCTGCCCCGAAGCAGGGCCGGCCGGCCGGATGGCCTTTTTGCCTTCCCGCACCCTGTTTACGGTAAATGGCCCCCCTGCACCGGCCCCTCTGACCGACAGCGACCTTGCTCTTCAGCTGGAAGAGTTGGACTATCAGGAGCCTTCCCCCGTCAAGCCTGCCGTAGTCACTCAGGCCAAGGGGCCCTACGTCAATCCCCCCTATTCCTATATGGAGCTGCCATTGTCCGAGGAGCTTCAGCGCTATACCCATGGCCGTTGTCAGGAGCTGGGTCTGGAATACGAGATGATTCTGGCCATTATGTGGCGGGAAAGCCGCTTTCAGCCCAAGGCGGTGGGAGTGAACCGCAACGGCACCCGGGACAGCGGACTGATGCAGATTAACGACATCAACAAGAAGTGGCTTTCGGAAGAGCATGGCATTGAGGATTTGCTGGATCCTTATCAAAATATCGATGCGGGCACGGCGATTCTGGCCGGATATTTTTCCAAGTACAGTGAGAATTTTGCCCTGATGGCCTATCAGTACGGGGAGCAGGGGATGCTGGAAAAGGCAAAGCAGGGAATCGACACCAACGATCTGACCGCTAAGGTACAGCACAAACGGGATGAGTATAAGAAAGCCCGTTTGGCACAATAAAGACGTTAACAAAGAGCTGGACCAATTGGTCCGGCTCTTTTTGCTTCCTGTGGAAAGGGGCCGATCCTTGGACCAACTGTTCCGGGATGCTCCAATTGGCTTGGCGTTTAAAGCATGGTTATGCTTGGTCACTGCCGACACCTTGTCCGCTTCACCGCCAAAACAATTTGTACAAAAATCATAAGGGTTGTCACTCTTTTGCGACAAAAATGACGGCCAATCTCTCCTATAATAAAAAAGCACTTGTTACTTATTATATTAGGACGGTGAAACATGCAGACCCCGGTTTATGTGGATGTGCTGTTGGTGCTCAATTACGCGGTGACGGCGCTGTTGGTTGTCTGCACTGCGGGGCTGATGGGAATCAAAATAAAAAGACGTGAAATAGTCATGGCCGCTTTGCTGGGATCCTTGGGCTCGCTGACTATTTTTTTACCGTTTATGGGATTTTTCACCATGCTGATCACCCGTATTCTGCTCTCCGGCCTGATTGTGCTGGCTGCTCTGTCTTTTCGGGGAGTGGGGCAGTTCTTCAAAGGGTGGTTCCTCTTTTTTGCCGTCAACTTCTTTTTTGCCGGGGTGATGCTGGGAATCTGGATGCTCTTTGCCCCGGCTGGAATGCTCTACTACAACGGAGTGGTTTACTTTAACGTCAAACCGGTTACCCTGCTCCTTTCCACGGTGGCGGCTTACCTGCTGCTTCGGCTGGGGGGGCGGCTGTCCAGAGGGGGCAGGCTTCCCGGCAACCGGTGCCGCGCCACGATTAAGCTTTGGGGGAACACCTGCGCTCTGGAGGCTTTAATCGATACCGGCAACAGCCTATGCGAGCCCTTCAGCGGCATTCCGGTCATCGTCTGCCGGCTGGATGCGGTCAAAAACCTTTTGGGTGCTACCCTTTATCACGCCTTGAAGAAAGAGGATTGGGAAGCGGCGGCCAAACTCCCCAACGTAAAGATCAGAATGATTCCTTACGCGGGACTGGGCAGCCGTGGCGCACTGCCGGCCATACAGGCGGACCAACTGATGATACAACGGGAAAGTGATCTATACAAAGCAGAGCTTGTCTATATGGCGGTGTCCGGTCAGCGCTTTGGGGATGGGTACGACGCTATCCTCAACCCGGATTTAATCAGTGTTCCATTGAAATCCCCCACGGGGAAAGAAAAGCAAATAACGGTGGTGTAAACAAATGCGGTGTACCTTTTTGGAACAAGCGAATCAGTTGTGGCTCAATCTGTTTTACAAATTTGCCCGAACTAAAATTTACTACATCAACGGCCCGGACACGCTGCCCTCCCCCCTTACCAGAGAGGAGGAGGAAGAAGTATTTACCCGGCTGACTGTTGGGGATGAAAAAGCCAAGCAGAAGTTGATTGTTCATAATCTGCGTCTGGTGGTGTATATTGCCCGCAAATTCGAAAACTCCGGCATTGGGGTGGAGGACCTTATTTCCATAGGAACCATCGGGCTCATTAAGGCGGTCAACACCTT
>CALCSA010000095.1 GCA_937894185.1 uncultured Clostridia bacterium
AGCTGAGGGGCTGGGCTTCGATGTTGATGATAATGCCCTTAGCTCCCTGATTTTCCAGCACCTGCTTGTGAATTTCCATCATGGTCAGCTCCCCCTGCTCCCTCTGGGCGCCGCACAAGGTGGCCATCTTGAAGATTTCGGGAGCCAGACGCCATTCCTGCACCGTCATGAACATATCGCCGCCCATAATCAGGTACAGTTCGGAGCCGGGGTACTTTTCCAGAATGTGGCGCAGGGTTTTGTAGGTGTAGCTTTTGCCCTGCTGCCTGATTTCAAATTCCGTTACATGGAACAGGGGAAGGTCCTGAGTGGCCAGACGGCACATGGCCAGACGATCCTCGCCGGAGGCCAAGTTTTCCGCATGCTTGTGAGGCGGAATAAAGGAAGGCACGATCACCATCCTGTCCAGCTCCAGTTGAGCCGCGTATTCCCGGGAAAGGTAGATGTGAGAGTTGTGTATGGGGTTAAAGGTTCCTCCAAAGATACCAATCTTCATGGCCAACGCCTTTTGCCTCCTTTGGTTGATGGTGAACGCGCCTGCTGATTTTCCGGCGGGTTAAGACAGCTGGATCAGGTTTTTTTCCGGGTTGTTGCGGTACAGGATAAACCGGGTGCCAATGACCTGCACCACATCGGCAGAAAGCTCCCCCGCCAGCTGATGGGCCACTTCCCGGGAGGAAAGCTCGCAGGTGGGCAGAACCCGCATTTTAATCAGCTCCCGGGCGGTGAGAGCATCGTCTACCTGCTTGCGCAGGGCGTCTCCGATGCCGCCTTTTCCCACCTGCAGGATGGTGTCGATGGAATTTGCCATGCCCCGCAGGGCGGCCCGTTGTTTGGTTGTAATCATAACTACTCCTTCGTGATGGAAGATTTTTTCAAGGTATGTCCCGTCCATCCCATGGTGGAGGGACCGGCGGGGCAGGCAGTTCCCCGCTCTAAAAGCTGCGACCAAGCCTCTTACCGGGATTGTAGCGCCTTGCCCAGCAGCCGGGCAAAGGTTCTCAGGGCCTTGCCCCGGTGGGAGATAGCGTCCTTTTCCTCATCGGTAAATTCCCCCAGACTGCGCTTTCCTCGATAGAGGATGGGGTCGTAGCCAAAGCCGTTGCTGCCCCGGGGCTCAAAGCCAATGAGGCCCTCGCAGTGCTCCTCCGCCCGCAGGATGGTATCCTTATCCAGCACGCAGCAGATGGCGCAGGTAAAGCGGGCGGTGCGCTGCTCGTTGGGCACGCCTTCCAGTTCCGCCACCAAAGCGGCGATTTTGTGGGAGTAGGGAGCATCCTCCCCGTGATACCGGGCGGAGTATACCCCCGGTCTTCCCCCCAGAGCATCCACGCAAAGACCGGAATCATCGGCCAAGGCGGGCTTTCCCGTGGCCTCAAAAAAGGCTTTTGCTTTAATATACGCATTTTCGGCAAAAGTTTCCCCTGTCTCCTCCACATCCAGCTCCACTCCCAGCTCTTTGGGGGAGAGAACCTGTATTCCAAGTGGGGTGAGAATCCGGGCAAACTCTTCCAGCTTGTGGGGATTTCCCGTTGCGGCTACCATGGATGTCATTGGGATTCCTCCTGAGATTCTTCCCCGGTTTCCACCGGCGCAAACATGGCGGTGGCAAACTGGGCGGGGTCAAAGGGCCGCAAATCGTCGATGCCCTCTCCCACGCCGATGAATTTAATGGGCACTTGGGTTTCCTCCTTGATGCCGATGACCACGCCGCCCTTGGCGGTGCCGTCCAGCTTGGTAAGGACTACCCCGGTCAGGCCGGTAGCCTCCTTAAACTGCTTGGCCTGACTGAGAGCGTTCTGTCCGGTGGTGGCGTCCAATACCAGCAGAACCTCCACATCGGCTCCGGGCAGCTCCCGGTCGATCACCCGGCGGATTTTGGCCAGCTCGTCCATCAGGTGCTTTTTGTTGTGCAGCCGCCCGGCGGTATCGCAGATGATGACGTCCCGGCCGCGGGCCTTGCCCGCCTGCATGGAGTCAAAGACCACGGCAGCGGGGTCGGAGCCTTCGCTCTGTTTGATGATCTCCACATCCGCCCGCTGGGCCCAGATTTCCAGCTGCTGGATGGCGGCGGCCCGAAAGGTGTCGGCGGCGCAAAGGAGCACGCTCTTTCCCTGTTGCTTGAGCAGCAGGGAAAGCTTGCCGATGGTGGTGGTTTTGCCCACCCCGTTGACCCCGATGACCAAAATCACGGCGGGGCTGGAATCCAGCTGGAGGGAGCAGTCCCCCTCCAGCATTTCGGCCACAATGCCGGCCAGCATCCCCTTGAGCTTGGCCGGGTCGGTGGTCCCGGTGCGCTTGATTTCCTCCCGCAGCTTTTCGATGATTTGGGAGGCGGTCACCGCACCCACGTCGGCCAGAATCAGGCCTTCCTCCAGCTCGTCCATCAAGTCGTCGTCGATGGCGGTAAAGGAGTTGACGATCATATCCATCTGCTGGGAAAAACTCTCTCTTGTCTTTTTCAGTCCCTCGCTGATTTTAGAAAAAAAGCCCACAGTCCAAACCTCCGGGAAATGTATTGTTGAATCCTGTCTGCAAGCCTCCCGCCGGGAGGAATAAAGTCGTGTGTGTGAGGGGCAGCGCTCTCGGTCAGGAGATGCCCAGTGTGGCCTCCACTTCCTCCACCGCCAGCTCCAGCAGCTTGGAAACCCCTTCCTCCTGCATGGTCACCCCGTAGAGAACGTCGGCTTCTTCCATGGTGCCCCGGCGGTGGGTGATGGCAATAAACTGGGTG
>CALCSA010000096.1 GCA_937894185.1 uncultured Clostridia bacterium
TCCGCCGTAGGCTACCAGCCTACTCTGGCTACCGAAATGGGGGTGCTGCAGGAGCGGATTGCCTCCACCAAGCGGGGGTCCATCACCTCGGTGCAGGCGGTGTATGTCCCCGCCGACGACTACACCGATCCGGCTCCCGCCACCACCTTTGCCCATCTGGACGCCACCACCGCTCTTTCCCGCTCCATTGTGGAGCAGGGCATCTATCCCGCCATCGACCCGCTGGCCTCCACCAGCCGCATTCTGGACCCGCTGGTGGTGGGCAATCACCACCATCAGGTGGCGCGGGATGTTCAAAGCATCCTTCAGCGGTACAAGGAGCTGCAGGACATCATCGCCATTCTGGGCATGGACGAGCTTTCCGAAACCGATAAGCTGGTGGTCAACCGGGCCAGAAAGATTCAGCGCTTTCTCTCCCAGCCCTTTTTTGCCGCCGAAACCTACAGTGGCCTGCCCGGGGTTTATGTTCCCCTGGAGGAGACGATTCGGGGCTTTGAGGAGATTTTGCAGGGCAAACACGACGCTTTGCCCGAGAGCCTCTTCCTCAACGCCGGAACCATCGACGATGTGACGGCCCGGGCTAAGAAGTGACATTTTGCTGTCATTCACGGCAACCGGACGCTGTTAGCCCGCCGGAATGTCCGGTCTTTGCCTGCCGGCAAAATGAATTTTGTTGAATTGGAGGTGTGGCCCATGTCCACAGGCAGGCTGCACTTTGCCGCCGTCACCCCCGACCGAACGGTGCTGGAGCAGGACATCGACTTTGTGGTTCTGCGCACCCGGGCAGGGGATATGGGCATTCTGCCCGGCCACGAGCCTTGCTGCGTGGAGCTGGCGGAAGGCATGGCCAAGCTCTATCAGGGCAAGGAGGAGACTCACACCCTTGCGGTGCTGGGCGGTTTTGCTCTGGTGCGGGACAACCGGGTGACCGTCCTCTCTCCCATTGCCGAGCACCCGGACCGGCTGGAGGATTTACTGGCCGATCTGGAGCGTCAGCGGCAGGAAAAGGCCAAGCAGGAAAAGCGCTCGGCTTTGGAAATTCACCGGGCGGAAACCGCACTGCGCCGGATGCTGGTGCACAGCGAGGCTTCTCCCTATTCGGTGATGGACCAGCTGGAAAACGGAGCCTTTGGGGATGAACAGGATGAAGGATGAAAACCGCAGGATCATCCGGGCGTTGGGCCTGATGATGCAGCTGGGGCTTTCCATGGCCTGCTGCGTCTTGGTCGGGGTGATTGCCGGCCGCTTTTTGGACAGCAAGCTGGGCACATCCCCTTGGCTGCTGGTGCTTTGTTCCCTCATCGGCGGGGCCGCCGCCCTCAAAGTGATGTACGATATGGTGATCAAGGAGGAAATGAAGTAGATGCGCAGGTTTCGCCAGCTTTCCGTCACCGCTCAAATTATGTGCAAGGCCTTGGCCGCCCTCTACCCGGTGCTGCTGATTCTGGGCCTTGTGGTGTATTTTTTCCTCTACCCCTTCGAGAAGCCCCTGCCCTTTGCCATCGGGCTGTTGGCCGGCAGCCTTCTTTCCGCCTCCAAGGTGGTGCTGCTGGAAAAAAGTCTGGTAAAATCTCTGGATATGGAGGGCAAGGTAGCGAAAGACTACACCAACCTGCAGATGGCGGCCCGATACTTCCTCACCATTGGCGTGTTGGTGCTGGCGGTGTTCTTCCGCCATATCATCGGATTGCTGGGCACGGTGGCGGGCATCATCGCCCTGCAGCCGGCGGCCTACATCGCCGCTTGGCGCATCCGCAAGCTGCAGCTGGACCCACCGGTACCAAAGCCGGAGGAAGAATAGCTCACAACCCAAACCACCCGCAGCGCCTTTGCTGCCGGGTGGTTTTGCCTTGCAGAAACCTTTCGTAAAAGAGCAGGCACTCCGGGGAGTGCCTGCCTATTATGGGGGGGCGCTCACGAATTTGAACCGCCACGGGGTGTTAGCGTTCAAACGGAGCAAAGATAAAATCGTAGGTTGTAAGGCTCAGGGGTTGGGTTGCTTTTCCAGAATGTGGGTGGTGAAGAACTCCCGGGCTGTCTGGGGGGAAACGTCGTAGGCCACTCCGTCCAAGGAGACGGAAACCCCTTGCTGACAGCGCTTCATGCAGAACTGGGCCTTCATTTCCACCTGATCGTGAAGATGATATTCTTCCACCATCTGCTGGAAAGTCTGAATGACATTGTAGGAGCCCTTGAGATGGCAGGAGCTGCCAATGCAAACCATAAGACTGGCCATATCAGTGAACCTCCCTGTTGACATGGGATGTGTGCAGCAGTTCATGAACCTTTCCCTTGAGGATGCCGCTGTACAGGGACATCATCAGGGGGTTTTCCTCACTGCGCTTGATGCTGCAAAGCTTGTCGGCGCTGTACAGCCCCTTGCCCCGATGCTGCTTTTCCGCGTCGGGCACATAGGGCTGCCCCGCACCCGAGACGCAGCCGCCGGGGCAGGCCATCACCTCTACAAAATCGAAGCGCTCGCCTTCCTTAATCCGCTCAATCAGAGCGGCGGCGTTGCCCAGCCCGCTGACAATGGCAATGCGAAGCTCCCGGTCCCCTGCGGGAACGGTGCACTCCTTGACGCCCTCCATGCCCCGCACACCCTTGAGGGCGATGCTTTTAAGGGCGGTGGGGCTTTTGTCGGAGGAGATGCGCCGCAGCACCGCTTCGGTGACGCCGCCGGTGACGCCAAAGATAACCCCTGCTCCTGTCATGGAGCCAAAGGGAGCGTCGACAGCTTCCGCTTCCAGCTGGTCAAAGACGATGCCGGATTCCTTGATCATCCGAATCAGCTCCTGGGTGGTAATGACATAGTCCACATTGGGAACGCCGTCGGTGGAAAACTCGGGGCGGGCGGCCTCAAACTTCTTGGCGGTGCAAGGCATCACCGCCACATGAACCACCCGGCGAGAGGAGGTGGCGTACTGCTCCTTAATCACCGACGCAAACATCTGCATGGGGGAGCGGCAGGTGGAAACATGGGGCAGCAGCTCGGGGTAGTGCTTCTCGCAGTACTGGACCCAAGCGGGGCAGCAGGAGGTGAACAGGGGCATATCGGGGTTGCCCTCCAGCCGCTTTAGAAGCTCGTTGGATTCCTCCAGCACTGTCAGGTCGGCTCCGGTGGAGGTGTCGAACACCTCGTCAAAGCCCATGCGGCGCAGGGCCGCCACCACCTTGCCCATGGCGTTTTCCCCCTCGGGGATGCCCAGCTCCCGGCCCAAAGCCACCCGGACGGCCGGGGCAATCTGCACGGTGACCTTGGTTCCCTCGTCGTCCAAATCCTTCCACAGGCGGGAGGTGTCGTTCCTCACCACCAGAGCACCGGTGGGGCAGACGGCGGCGCACTGGCCGCAGCCCACGCAGCAGCTATCGGCAAGGGGCTTGCCAAAGGCGGTGGAAATGGTCATTTTAGAGCCCCGGTGGGCAAAGTCGATGGCCCCCACCTGCTGGATTTCGTTGCACATCCGCACGCAGTCGCCGCAGAGGATGCACTTGCTCTGATCCTTGGTGATGCACAGGGAAGAAGCGTCGGTGTTGGGCTCCTGTGTGGTGTTGGGGAAGCGGACGCCGCTGATGTGAAAGCGCCGTGCCAGGTCCTGCAGCTTGCAGTCCCCGTTGTTCTGGCAGGTGGTGCAGTCCCGGCAATGGTTGGCCAGCAGTAGCTCCAGAATGTTTTTGCGGTAGCGGCGCAGCCGCTCGGTGTTGGTGCGGATGACCATGCCGTCCCGGGGCTGGGCCGAGCAGGCGGCATCCAGCCCGCCCCACTCGTTTTCCACCATGCACATCCGGCAGGCGCCGTAGATGGAAAGCTCCGAATGGTAGCAGAAGGTGGGCAGCTTGATGCCTGCCTTGCGAATCAGTTCCAGCAGGTTCTTTTCTTCCCCGATCTCTACGGGGATGCCGTCGATGGTTACAATGCCTCCACTACTCATCCGTTACGCCTCCTTGATGGCCCCGAAGGGGCAGGTTACGACACAGGCGCCGCATTTAATGCAAGCGTCTGAGATGACAAAGGGCTCCTTGATCTTTCCGGTAATGGCCCCCACCGGGCAGGACCGGGCGCACTTGGAACAGCCCTTGCACAAAGGTGCTTCGATGACATAGCGCTTGAGCTTTTGGCAGCTTCCCGCCGGGCAGCGCTTATCCCGGATATGGGCCTCGTACTCGTCCCGAAAGCTTTTAATGGTGCTCACCACCGGGAAGGCCGCGGTTTTGCCCAGACCGCAAAGGGCGGTGTTGGAAATGGTGTCGGCCAGCTCCAGCAGCAGGTCGATGTCGCCCTCCCGGCCCTCTCCCGCTACAATCCGCTCCAGAATTTCCAGCATCCGGCGGGTGCCTTCCCGGCAGGGGACGCATTTGCCGCAGCTTTCGTTCTGGGTAAAATTCATGAAGAACCGGGCCACCTCCACCATGCAGGTGGAATCGTCCATCACCACAAGGCCGCCGGAACCGATCATGGCTCCCGCCTTTTTCAGGGAATCAAAGTCCAGAGGCAGGTCCAGATGCTGGTTGGTGAGGCATCCGCCGGAAGGCCCGCCGATCTGCACCGCCTTAAAGCCGGCGCCGCCCCGCATACCGCCGCCCACTTCAAAGATGATTTCCCCCAGGGTGGTTCCCATGGGGACTTCGATCAGCCCGGTGTTTTCAATGTTTCCGGTGAGGGCAAAGGCCTTGGTGCCGGGGGAATTATCCGGTCCGATGGATTTAAACCAGTTGGCACCCTTGTTGACAATCAAGGGGACGTTGGCAAAGGTTTCCACGTTGTTGAGGACAGTGGGCTTGCCAAACAGGCCCTGTTCCACGGTGCGGGGAGGTTTGACCCGGGGCATCCCCCGTTTGCCTTCGATAGAGGCGGTCAGGGCGCTGCCCTCTCCGCAGACGAAGGCTCCCGCTCCCCGGTTGATGTGAAGGGTAAAGGAAAATCCGCTGCCCAGAATGTTTTCCCCCAGCAGCCCCAGCTCCTCGGCTTGGGCAATGGCCCTGCGCAGCCGCTCCACTGCCATGGGATATTCCGCCCGAACATAGATGTAGCCTTCCTGAGCGCCACAGGCGTAGGCGGCAATCATCATTCCCTCCAGCATCCGGTGGGGGTCGCCCTCCATGATGCTGCGGTCCATAAAGGCGCCGGGGTCCCCTTCGTCGCCGTTGCAGACTACATAGCGGGTGGTTTCGGCCTGACGGCGCACCTGCCCCCATTTGCGCCCGATAGGAAAGCCGCCGCCTCCACGGCCCCGGAGGTTGGAGTCGCTGATTTCCTGCACCACCTGATCGCCGTCCATCTCAAAGAGAGCCTTTTCCAGAGCGGTGTACCCGCCTACCGCCAGATACTCCCGGATGGAGGTGGCGTCGATATGGCCGCAGTGCTCCAGCACCAGACGGGTCTGGCGGCTGTAGAAGGGGATATCGTCCTGCTTTGGAAAGACGATGTCGCCCTTGGTGTAGGCCAACCGGGGAATGTGCTCCCCCTTGAGGATGGTTTTGTCGATGATTTCCTCACAGTCCTCCAGCTTTACCTTGGTGTAAAGCCAGCCCTGGGGTTCGATCCGCACCAGAACCCCCATCTCGCAAAAGCCGTGGCAGCCGCTTTTTTTAAGACCCACATGCTGGTGGGGAGTGTTGTCCAGGGATACGCTGCAGGCAATGCTCCGCTGGGCCATCAGCTCCTGTAGCCGGGCGTAAAGCTCCAGAGAGCCGCCGGCGATGCAGCCGGTTCCCGCGCAAATCAGGATTTTTTGAGTTTCGGCTGCCGCGGCCTTTGTACAGGCACTGCGCAGCTGGATCAGATCATCTCTGGTTTTAAGCATGGGCCTCGTCCTCCTTGAGCTGACTTAGCAGTGCGCTGGTCTTGTCGGGGGTCATGGCCGGATACACTTTATCGTTGACGGTGACCACCGGCGCAAGGCCGCAGGCTCCCAGACAGGAGACGGTTTCTATCGTAAAGAGAAGGTCGCCGGTGGTGGAATTCTTCTCGCTCAGGCCAAGGTCGCTGCGCAGCCGCTCCAGAATGGGGATGGATTTGCGCACATGACAGGCGGTGCCGTCACAAACTTTAATGACATACTTTCCCTTGGGTTCCAAGGAAAAGTTCTCGTAAAAGGTGGCGACAGAATAGACGCTTGCCTCGCTGACACCCACCCGCCGGGAAAGCTGAGGGAAAACCTCCGGGGGCAGGTAACGGTAATGCTCTTGCACCTCCTGCAAAATGGCAATGACAGCAGTGGGTGCCGCGCCATGCCCGTCAATGATGTTATCCACCAGACGGCTGTCGTAACTTTGGCTCATATATGATGCCTCCTCATTTAGAAATAACTAACCTTAACCCGCTTGCCCATCTGGGCAAGGGCCTGACACAGTTCTTCCACCAGCTGCATTTTGATGGAAAAACCAATGGGTAAATTAGGGTTTTGATGGGCGGGGTTGATGGCTCTGCCCACGTAAAAGTTGATGTCGGTGGCCTCCTCAAACAGCATCCGGGCAACGAGAGAGGCGCCGTCTCTTTTCCGGCTCCAGTCGGCGTAGGAGCTGTTTTCCGCCAGATAGTCCCGGGAGTAGGCCAGCACCCGGTTGATGGTGATGACTCCTTCGGTGACCAAATCCACCCCCTCAATGGTGGCGGTGGGGGGGATTTCCGGGTCCTGATAGCTCAGATCGGCTACCAGCTCCTTGCCCAGAAACTGAGCCGCCAGAGTGGAGGTGGTTCCGCCGCTGACAATGTGCTTGCCCTCCTTGGAAAAGAACAGGGACATCATCCGCTCCACGTCGTCGGGGTTACGGGGGGGACCCAGCAGCAGATTGACCAGATTCCTCTGGCGGATGCGCAGGGCACAGACTGTGGTGTCGTCCCCGGGCTTTCCGTCGTACAGCACCTGACACTGCTCCAGCAGAATGGTGGCAAGAGCCTTGGCGGAATACTCGGTCTTATAAAGCCGTTCCAAAAAATCGATGATGTCGCAGCGCTGCCATCCAAAATTAAGGGTAGTGCCCACTCCCGCGTGAACCACGCCGTCACTCATGGCGATAAAGGTATCGTTTTCCTGCAGGGTGATCTTGGATTTATAGATCAGCTTGCCGTCAATGTTTTCGGCGGTTTGGGGGTAGTTGAGGCTTTTGCCCCCCCGCAGCAGAATCACATGGGGATTATCGTACTGGATAATTTCTGCCTGACGGTTATCGGTGATATGTAGGATGGTGAAGGTGGAATAGGCAATGCCCCGCACGCCGCAGACGGGAAGGGTGGCGGCAATGGCCCGGACGCATTCTTCCAAGGGCATTTGTTGAGCCACCATGGTGGAGATGATCTTGGCGGTGAGAGAGGAGAGGATGTTGGCCTTGACCCCGCTGCCCAACCCATCGGCCAGCACCACCACCAAAGAGTCGCCGTCGGGGGATTCCACAATCTCCACCCGGTCGCCGCAAAGCTCCTCTTCGTATTTATTTAAACTGAAATACCCGACTTCGGAACAAAGGCTATTCATTGCGCAGGGTCTCCTTCAGCTTGGTCAAAGCCACCTTGGTTTCGGCGGTGGTTTCCCCCAGAAGAGAGGC
>CALCSA010000097.1 GCA_937894185.1 uncultured Clostridia bacterium
TGCCTGCAGGGATTCCACATCCAGACCGTAGGCGGCGTCCCCCAGCAGCTCCACAATGCGCCGCAGGGCCGGTGTGCAGACGGCTGCCGCCTGCTGCGGCCCCTGTCCCCGCCCGGTGACCCGAACCAGCACCTCGCCTCCCTCCTGCTGGATGGAAACTTTGGGGTTCAAAGCTCCCGTCAACTCGGAAAGGGTGCGGCGCACCATATCTTCGGGAACGCCATAGGTGCGCAGGGGGCGGGTAACGGATACTTCGGGAACCACCCCGCTGATCAGGGAGAGAATCCCCTCCCGCAGCAGAGCCAGAGCCTCCTGCTCGCCATCGGGCAGCATCACAATGTGCTGGCTGGCGGAGGAGATGACAAGCCCCGGGATCTTGCTTATGGAGCCGGGAAACACCTGTGCTCCTCTGGGAATCTGAGCCAAAACCGCATCCCCCGGCAGAAAGGCTTCGCCGGTGCGGCGGCAGTATTCCTGAATGGCGTTGTAGCAGTCGGAATGATTTTCCAGCGGCAGGCCCAGCCCTTGAGCGACGGCGTGTTTGACAAGGCCTCCGCTTTCCCGGCCCAGCCCCCCCAGAATGAGGACGATGTTGCTCCGCTCCAAAGCGGCGGCCACCGCCTTTTGAAGGTCCCCCCGGCCGGAACAGATGCTGATCTGCTCCTTTACCTTAATCCCTGCACCGGAAAGAACCCGTGCCACACTTCTGGCACAGGTTTTGGCTCCTTCCAGAGCCGCTGGTTGATCGGGTACAAGAATCAGTTCGGCTACCAAGTGTCAACCTCCTTGGGTGGTTTGCGCAGCAGCACTCATGGTTTCAATGACAGGACTTAGGCTTCTACCGGGGGGAGAGCCGCTCCTTGGTGGTTCCGGCAATGGCCCGCTGCACCAGAACTTCAAAGTCCAGCTTTTGTTCTTCCGCCCGCACTTCTTCCAGCCGGGGCTTGGTCTTGGGGTGGCGGGGGGTAAAGACGGTGCAGCAGTCGTCAAAGGGTTGAATGCTGGTTTCAAAGGTGTCGATCTTCCGGGAAATGGTGATGATCTCTTCCTTATCCATGCCAATGACAGGGCGGAGCACCGGCAGAGTCAGTCCCGCTTCGGTGCAGGCCAGAGACGCCATGGTCTGGCTGGCCACCTGCCCCACGCTTTCCCCGGTGACTAGGCCGCTGCATTCGTCCTCCAGCGCCAGATCCTGAGCAATGCGCATCATAAACCGGCGCATGATAATGGTTCCAAAATCCTCCCGGCAGTGGGATTGGATGGCCTCGGAAATCTCGGTGAAAGGAACAATGTGCAGGGGGATGGTTCCGCAGTAACGGGTCATCTTCTCGCACAGGGCCTTGACCTTGAGCAGGGCCCGGTCGCTGGTGTAGGGCGGGGAATAAAAGTGCACCGCCGAAATGGCAAGCCCTCGCTTGGCCATCATCACTCCCGCCACCGGGCTGTCGATCCCGCCGGAAAGCAGCAGCATGGCCCGGCCGGAGCTTCCCACTGGAATCCCTCCGGCACCGGGATTTTGCCCCCCGTGAACATAGGCGGCAAAATCCCGAACCTCCACCACCACCAGAAGGTCGGGGTTTTCCACATCCACTTTAAGGTGGGGGAACCGTTCCAGCAGCCAGCCTCCCAGTTCCCGGCAAATCTCCGGGGAAGTCATGGGAAAAGTCTTGTCCGACCGCTTGGCGGCCACCTTGAAGGTGGCGGCGGCCATCAGCTCCTCCTCCAGATACCCGGCAGCGGCCTCTTGAATAGAGTCAAAATTCTTTTCCGCAATGGCAGCCCGGGTGAGAGCGGCTATGCCAAAGACTCTGGAAAGGCGGTCCAGCGCCTCCTCCATGTCGCAGTCCCCCACAGGCTGAGCGTAAATGGTAGACTGGGCTTTGTAAAATTTAAAGTTCCCTACATCCCGCAGGGCCCGCTTGCAATTCTTGATCATCAAATCCTCAAAACTGCCCCGGTTGAGGCCTTTGAGGGCAATTTCTCCGCTTTTGAGCAGAATAAGCTCCTTGGTGCCGGCTTCCAGTTTCATTTAGTCGTTGCTCCTTGTAATCTGATTCATCCCCTCTGCCAAAGCAGCAAAGAAGTGATCCACATCCTCCAGAGTATTGTAGAGGGAAAAGCTTACCCGCAGGGCGCTTTTGATGCGGTTCCGGGGAAGTCCCATGGCGGTGAGGACGTGGCTGTCCGCCCCTTTGGAGCAGGCGGAGCCACCCGAAACATAAATGCCCCGCTTCGCCAAAAAGTGAATCATGGTCTCGCTGTGGTAGCCCGGCACACTGATGTTACAAATATTAGGTGCTCCATTTGGGGGCATATTCATGCACAGCCCGGGAATTTGCCCGGCTTTTTCGATAAAACGACCGCGCAGAACCTCAAAATGGGAGCGGTTTGCCTTTAGATTTTCCTTGGCCATCTGGGCGGCGGCCCCCAAGGCACAGGCCAGCGGAACGCTTTCGGTGCCGGGGCGCAGCCCCTTTTCCTGACCGCCCCCGTAAAAAAGCGGCAGCAGCCGCACGCCTTTTTTGACATAGAGAACCCCCACCCCTTTGGGAGCGTGGAGCTTGTGTCCGCTGAAGCTGGCCAGATCCACCCCCAGCTTTTTGAGGGAAAAATCTACCTTTCCCAAAGCCTGCACCCCATCGGTGTGAATCAAGACCTTGGGATTTTGCCTCTTGGCCTGACGGGTGATGACGGCCAGATCGCTGATCGCCCCCACCTCGCTGTTGACCAGATTGCAGGAAAGAAGCAGGGTGTCTTCGGTCACCTCCCGGCAGAGGGTATCCGGGTCCATTTCCCCTTGGGGCTGAGGACCCACCAGAACCACGTTGGCGTTTTGCTGTTGGGAAAGCATTTGAAGGGTGCTTCTCACCGACGAGTGCTCCACCGCCGTGGAGACAAGGGTATTTCCCCGCCGTTTGTGGGCGGCAAAGGCTCCCTGAATGGCGATGTTGTTGGCCTCGGTAGCTCCGGAGGTGAAGTAGGCCTCCTCCGGCAGGCAGCCGAGGGCATCCGCCACCTGCTCCCGGGCCTTTTCCAGAAGCAGCTGAGCTTCCAACCCCTTCCGGTGCAGGGAGGAGGGGTTGCCGTAAAGCTCCTCCATGATCTGACGGGCCAGCCCGGCGGCCTCCGGCCTCACCGGAGTGGTGGCGGCGTTATCTAAATAAATTTCGCGCAACAAAGGCACTTCCTTTTTATAAATATCAGTGGGGGCGTTTGCCAGCGTGTGGCGTGGATTTGGTTCCACGTGGGAGCCACGCTTTTTCAGCGGCGGCTGGGGCGAAGGTTGTCGCTGCCGCGGAGGTGATGCGTTTGCCAAAGTTTGGCGGGGATATTGGTTTTACATCGTAGTCACAATCCTTCAACTGGCGCTGGGGCAAAGGTTATCGCTACCACAGCGGTGATGCATTTGCCAACATGTGGTATGGATGTTGGTTTGCGTGGGTGCCACGCTTTTTCAGCGGCGGCTGGGGCAAAGGT
>CALCSA010000098.1 GCA_937894185.1 uncultured Clostridia bacterium
TTAAGGAAGCCGGCAGCTGTTTTTGCAGGGACAGGATGATCTTTTTGGTGGCGGAAACCGGATCCCCTTGGGTCCACAGGTACTCGGAGGCCATGATTCTGCTGTCCCTATCCACCACTACGCCCTTGGTGGACACCGAACCGATGTCCACGCCCAAACTGGCTGTTTGCAACGCCATCCTCCTCCCTTTTCATGCGGATCATGTCCGCAAATGCTTCCAGACGGGTCTGGACTCCCGTTTCGCTGGTGTGAGAATCAAAGCTCAAATGCAGGATGGGGATGTTCCAGTCCCGGGAAAGATTCATCAGCGCCGGCGTGGCGTTGAGTTCCGGAATACAGCCAAAGGATTTCATGTGAATGATGCCGTCATAACCCCTTTGGGCATAGGCAAAACTCTGTGAAACGCTGTCCACCCCGTTGGCTCCCACGGTATGCCAAAGATAGGGCCCGCTGTTTTTCAGCGCCTGCCTGTGGTTCTTTCCAAACAGCAAAAACCAGATTCCCATGGCCCGGCTGACCGAGATGCTCTCCCGGACAAGCTGCTGCTCCACAAAAAAGTTACTGGAAGGCTCCATTAGTGTGTACAGTTCCCCTACAATCCCTACCCGCAAAGGGTTTGGGGGCTTGTTGGTCCGGATGGCTTCTGTCGCCTGTTTGCATCGACTTTTGGCCCGCTGCAAATCCTGTAAGGAATCCGCCCGGGCAATCGCCTCGAAAAGCTGTTCGCGCACTGCCTCACAGGAACCGGGAGCCACTTCGAACCCCATTGATTCCCGCATCCAATACTCGTACCGGTCCATGGCCCGGATGCTCTCACAGGCCAGCAGCAGTGCCGACAGCATTTGAGAAAGGGGCAGGGTACACCCCAGCTCCCGGATGCTGCGGCAAAGGGCCATAGGCTGCGCCCGTTCTCGGGAGAGACACAAAAACTGAAATTTGTATCCTAAATCCCGCAGAATCTGCTCCTGCAATTCTCCGTAATAGCCATAGCGGCAGCCCATGCCCGTTTGGAATAACACGTTTGCCCCCTGCTCCAAGGCTTCGATGTAATTCCCAAGGTTGTATTTAAAGGGGGAGCATACAAAGTCGGGGCTGTGGCGGCTGCCCAGCTCCACAGTTTTTTGCGTCATGGGCGGTGCCGGGAACACCCGGGCAGTGGGAAAAAGGTGACTCATCAACTGGGTAAATACAATGCTATAGCCCCCCATGTGGGGAAAGCTGATAGCCAGATGTTCAGGCACGGCTCCTTCTCCTTTCGGTAAGAATATCCATAAAGCATTCCATACGGGTTTGCAATCCCGATTCCCCTTGCTGCTCGTCCAGCACGATCTGGGTCATGGGGATGTCCCGGACCCGGCGCAGCACCAGCTCGTTGACCAGGGAGTCGGTCCCGCAGGGAAAGGCGGTGATCAGCAGAACGCCATCCACCTTCCCTTTGGTCAGGGGAATGGCTCCGATGATCTCTTTGTTCACCGTCCAGTACAAATCCTGAGAGAGCGTCTTTGCCTGAGCTCTGCACGTCATGGGGTCGCAGCGGTCCGCAAATACGGGGATTCCTCCCTGCTTTTCAATCATCCGTATTAAGGGGGCACCGACGTAGGCATCGTGAATCAGATAGGACTGAGCCGCAAATAAAACCTTTAGCCCCG